>CAYVWO010000074.1:3370-9562 GCA_964455495.1 uncultured Tessaracoccus sp. | reverse complement strand
GGAAAACGACGCTACTATAGCATTTTCCCCAGAGACAAGCCGGTACACCAACAGGGTCCATGATCCCGCGCCTTCCGGCTCTCCTCGCACACACCTGCCACACCCCCTGCCACCAACCGATTACCGCGCGTTGGGAATCGGTGGGGCAGCCCGGGCGGCTCCGGACACGTCCGGGTGGCTCTGGGTTTTTCTGGGCAGGGCTGGGTGTCATGGGTGTCTCTGGGTTTACCCGACCAGCTAGACCCAGTGCATCACCCAGCGCCACCCAGCATCACCCAGCCATACCCAGCATCACCAGAGCCGCCACCACGCCTTGTCCGCGCGGTCATCTTTCTCGGCTGCCGCCGGCGAAGCGCCGTTCGCGTCCTTCAGCAGCGCATCGTCCTGCGTGGCGCGCGGCCCCAGCACCTCGACCGTTTCCGACACGCGCAGCGTCGCGACCGGGGCATTGGTGGCCGCGGCGAACGCCGCCTGTTCTTTCGCAAAATTCGAAGATGCGGTCGCATCGATCAACGCCTCGGTCTGCGTGCGCTCATCAATGATCGCGTCGTCAATCGGCTGGTGGTCCTCCAGATTTTTCCGATACCCCTGCCACGCCTTCTCGATCTCCTTTTTGCGCTCCAGGCGTTTCTTCATTTCGGCCGCCGGCACGGGATCGGCCAGCTTGCTGTCCGACCACCCTTTGGTCCAGATGTCCGTGGCATTGATGTAATCCTTGCGCCGCCGCGCCTCGCGGTCCATGTCGGCCGCCGATTCGATCACGTAGGGCGTCAGGAAAACCAGCATCTCGGAGCGCGATTCGGTCTGTGAGGTCGAGCCGAACAGATATTTCCCGATGTACGGGATGTCCTTGAGAACGGGAATCCCCGACGAACTGAAGCCTTTGGAGTTCTTGACCAGGCCGCCCAAGATCACCGTCTCCCCGTTCCCCACCGACACGTCTGCGCTGAGCTTGCGGGTGGTGATCGTGGGCCAGTATTGCCCCTGGATCTGCTGACCGGGCTCGACCACGTTCTCGAAGGTTTCCTCGATCGTCAGAATGACATTTCCGGAAGGATTGATCCTGGGGGTCACCTTCACCGTCAGGCCTACGTCGCGCTGCTCGAGGGCAGCGACCCGGACGACGTGCTCTTCCTGCAGCTCAAGGAGGCCAGACGCTCCGTGCTCGCGCAGTACGTGCACGGCGATTCGGTGTGGCACGAGCACCAGGGCCAGCGGGTGGTGGAATACCAGCAGCAGCTGCAGACCGTCTCCGACCCGCTGCTCGGCTGGACGACGGTGGGCGGCCACCAGTACTACGTGCGCCAGTTCCGCAACATGAAGGGCGGCGTGCCGCTGGAGGACATGACCCCGGGCGCGCTCGTGGACTACTCGGGGATCGTCGGCCACCTGCTTGCCAAGGGGCACGCGCGGACCTCCGGCGCCTCGGTGATCTCCGGCTACCTCGGCAAGCGGGACGAGGGCGTCGAGGCGTTCGTCCGGTGGGCGCGTGCTTACGCCGATCAGACGGAGGCCGACCACGGGCTCCTCGTCGAGGCCGTGCGGGCCGGGCGGCTACCGAGTGAGCCCGGCGTCTAGCAGGCCTCCGGCGGGCCTTGGGTCACCCCGGTGGCTGAGGCGCGGGGTGGCGCTGAGAGGATGCGGGGCGTGGAGAGCCGAACCCCGACCAAACGCCAGCTGCGCGTCGCGCGCTGGGCCGCCGCCCTGATCTTCGTGACGGTGCTGCTCGGCGCCATGGTGTGCGCCACCGACTCCAGCTCGTCGTGCCCCGCCTGGCCCGCCTGTTATCCGGACAAGGTCGCGCCCGGCCTGCGGGTCGGGTGGCTGGAGAACCCCGTGATCGAGTTCGTGCACCGCGCCATCTCGTTCGCCGCGCTCGTGCTGCTCGGCTGGTCGGGCGTGCTGGGGCGCCGACACCCCGATCCTCGGATCCGCGTGCTGCCGTGGGCGGCGCTGGCGTGCGCCGTCGGGTCCGCCGTGTTCGGCATGATGATCATCCTGTTCACGCTCCCGCTCGTCCTCGGCCTGCTCGACCTCGCCTTCGCGATCGTCGCGCTCCTGCTCAGCGTCATCACCGCGGCGGCGCTGCGGCCGCGGCCGACGATGCCCGGCGCTGGCCGGATCCGGGCGCTCGCCGGGTCCGGCTTCGGCGTCCTCCTGGTCCTGCACCTGATGGGCAGCGTCATCGCAGGCGTCACCGACGACGGCACGGGGTCGTTCACCCGCTGCCTCAGCTGGCCGCTGTGGGCCCTCGTCGAGGTCGACGGCGCCGCCGCGCCGCAGGCGGCGAGGATGGCCTTGGCGGGCGTGGCTGCGGTCCTGATCCTGCTCCTCGGGTGGCGGCTGTGGCGCTCGGGAGAGCGGCCGTTGGCCGCCGTGCTCGTGGGCGCGCTCGCGGTCGAGCAGGGGTTGGGCGTCGCCATCCTCGCGGCCGGCATCTCGGCGGGGCAGACCAACGGGATCCAGGCGACGGTCGCCGTGCTGTACTCGGCCTTCGCCGTCGTCGTCCTCGGCGCGATCAGCCTCGCCGTGGCCCGGTCGCTGCCCCCGGCCGAGCTGCCTACGTAAAGAACGCATCACAATTTGGGGCGACGACGCACGCGGATAGCGGGTTCGGGTGCGGGAGGTGCTTAGATATGGGCCATTGTGGCGGTGTTCGCGCGGCCACAGACCGTCCTCTGAAAGAAAGCACCTGAACATGAAACTCACCCGTCGTTCACTTCTGGGCGCGACCGCAGCGGCCGCGATCGTGGGCACCGTCGGCTGCTCCGCCTCGCCCGGCGGCACCACCACCGGAGGCGCCGGCGACGGCGCCGACACCATCCGCCTCGGCGTGAACTACGAGCTGTCGGGCGACGTGGCCACCTACGGCCTGGCCTCCGTCGTCGGCATCGAGATGGCGGTCAAGGAGATCAACGACGCCGGCGGCGTGGGCGGCAAGAAGCTCGAGCTGTTCAAGTACGACAACAAGTCCGACCCGGCCGAGGCCACCAGCCTCGCCGAGCGCCTCATGTCGCAGGACAACGTCATCGCCGTCATGGGCCCGGCCACCTCCGGCGGCTTCAAGGCCACGATCCCGGTCGCCAACGCGAACCGCGTCCCCGTGGTCTCCGGCTCCGCCACCGCCGACGACGTGACCTGGGACGGCGAGACCCTCCAGGAGTTCGCCTTCCGGATCTGCTTCAACGACTCCTTCCAGGGCACGATCATGGCCCGCTTCGCCGTCAACAACAAGGCCGCGAAGACGGCTGTCATCATCAAGGACAACAGCTCGGACTACTCGCTGGGCCTCACCGAGGCGTTCACGGCCGAGTTCACCGCCCTGGGCGGCACCATCGTCGCGGAGGAGTCCTTCGTTGCGAAGGAGACCGACTTCAACACCATCCTGACCCGTCTCAAGGGCCAGACGTTCGACGTCATCTACCTGCCCGGCTACTACACCGAGGCCGGCCTGATCATCAAGCAGGCCCGCGAGCTGGGCATGACCCAGCCGGTGCTCGGCGCCGACGGCTTCGACTCGCCGACCCTGCTGGAGCTGGGCGGCGCCTCCGCGCTGAACGACGTGTTCTTCACCAACCACTACTCCTCGATCGACCGCGACGAGAACGTCGTCGCCTTCATCGACGCGTTCAAGGAGGCCAACGGCGAGGAGCCCAACGCCTTCCACGCCCTCGGCTACGACCTGGCGAAGTTCGTCGCCGACGCCGCCTCCCGCGCCTCCGAGCTGACCGGCGACGGCATGCAGCAGGCCATGGCCTCCACCAAGGGCTTCGTCGGCGTGACCGGAACCTTCGACATCGACGAGCACCACAACCCGGTGAAGTCCATCGTGGTGATCGGCCTCAAGGACGGCCAGCAGGACAGCAGCGAGAAGATCAGCTGACACCACGGCGGTGACCGGCGTTTCTGCCCGGATCGATGATTCCGGCAGAAACGGCACGGTTTCGTTCTAGATTTGGGTGCGGACCGGGGGGAACCCGGTCCGCATCTGACCGATGGAGGGGAGGTGGCCTAGTGACTGAGCTGTTTCAACAGATCGTCAACAGCGTGTCGCTCGGCAGCATCTACGCGCTGATCGCGTTGGGCTACACGATGGTCTACGGGATCATCAAGCTGATCAACTTCGCGCACGGCGAGATATACATGCTGGGCGCGTACACCGGATACTTCGCCATGGCGCACTTCAAGATGAACTTCTTTGTCGCGCTCCTGCTCGCGATGATGTTCTGCACCGTGCTTGGCGTGACGATCGAGCGCATCGCCTACCGGCCGCTGCGCAACTCGACCCGGCTCGCCGCGCTGATCACGGCCATCGGCGTCTCGTTGTTCCTGCAGTACACGACGATGTACTTCGTGGGTGCGGACTCCCGGGCCTACCCGGCGCTGCCGGGGTTCATGACCGGCTCCTTCACCGTCGGCGGGGTGCTGATCAGGAACAGCCAGCTGGTGATCGTCGGCGTCTCCGTCGCGCTCATGGTGATCCTGCAGTTCATCGTGAAGAAGACGAAGATGGGCAAGGCGATGCGGGCGGTCTCCCAGGACCCCGACGCCGCGCGCATGATGGGCATCTCCGTCGATCGCACCATCTCCTTCACCTTCGCGATCGGCTCCGCCCTCGCCGGCGCGGCGGGCGTCCTGGTGGGCGTCTACTACAACACGATCAACCCGCTGATGGGCGTGCTGCCGGGCCTCAAGGCCTTCGTGGCTGCCGTCTTCGGCGGCATCGGGATCATCCCCGGAGCGCTCATCGGCGCCTACTTCATCGGCGGCGTCGAGACCTTGGTCTCGGCCCTTGGCTACTCGCTCTACCGAGACGGCGTGGTCTTCGCCATCCTGATCATCATGCTCATCGTCAAGCCCACGGGCCTGCTCGGCAAGAACGTGCGGGAGAAGGTGTGATGAGCCTCGCCAAGAGCTTCGGGATGCGGATCCTCCCCTTCGTCGTGGTCTATGCGGTGGTGTTGGGCCTGATCAACGCGGGCGTCATCAACAACTACCTGTTCGCCACCATGGTGACCATCTGCATCAACATCATCCTGGCCTCCAGCCTCAACCTGGTGGTGGGCTTCACCGGGCAGCTGTCGCTCGGCCACGCCGGCTTCATGGCGATCGGCGCCTACACCTGCGCGATCATCACCATGCGCGTGGACGGGATCGTCGGCTTCCTGCTCGGCGTGATCTCGGGGGCGGTCCTCGCGGCCATCTTCGGCCTGCTCGTCGGCCTGCCGACGCTGCGCCTGCGCGGCGACTACCTGGCGATCGCGACGCTCGGCATGGCGGAGATCATCCGCGTGATGCTGCTGAACATGGGCATCACCCGCGGGGCCGCCGGCCTGTCTGGGGTGCCGCGCCACGTCGACTGGAACTGGCTGTTCCTGTTCACCGCGATCACCCTGCTCTTCCTGTGGAACTACGTGCGCAGCTCGCAGGGCCGACGGGCCATCGCGGTGCGCGAGGACGAGATCGCCGCCGAGGCGATCGGCATCAACACCACCCGCGCCAAGGTGCAGGCCTTCACCGTCGGCGCCTTCTTCGCCGGCGTGGGCGGCGCGTTGTACGCGTCGTACTTCTACGTGCTCAAGCCGGAGCAGTTCGGCTTCCTTCGCTCGATCGACATCCTGGTGATCGTGGTGCTCGGCGGCCTCGGCTCCATGACCGGCACCATCATCGCCGCCGTCCTGCTCGCCGTGGTCTCGGCCCTGCTTGCCGAGGTGTCGGGCCTGCGCATGATCATCTACGCGCTCCTGCTCATCGTGATCATGATCTTCCGGCCCGGTGGCCTGATGGGCTCGCGCGAGCTGAGCCTGAAGCTGTTCGGCTTCGGACGCAAGAAGGCCAAGGCCGACGACGCTGCCCCGGCGGAGACGGAGGTTGCGCCGTGAGCGTATTGACCGTTGACAAGCTGACCCGCCACTTCGGCGGCCTGACCGCGGTGTTCGAGGTGTCCATGCACCTCGACGAGGGCGAGCTGGTGGGCCTGATCGGCCCCAACGGCGCCGGCAAGACGACGCTGTTCAACCTGTTGACCGGGGTCTACCCGCCGTCGGAGGGCACCATCGAGCTGTCGCTCGACGGCGCGACGACGTCGATCGGGGGCAAGGCGCCGAACAAGATCTGCGCCGCCGGCGTCGGCCGCACCTTCCAGAACATCCGCCTGTTCAAGGAGCTGACGGTGTTGGAGAACGTGCGCAC
>CAYVWO010000074.1:1317-3360 GCA_964455495.1 uncultured Tessaracoccus sp. | reverse complement strand
CAGCAGAACATGCGCTACTCGCTGTTCACCGCCTTCCTGCACACCCCGCCGTACGGGGCGACGGAGCGCCGGATCACCGAGGAGTCGATGGAACTGCTGGAGGTGATGGGCCTGGCGGCCAAGGCCGAGGAGCTGGCGAGCAACCTCTCCTACGGCGAGCAGCGCCACCTGGAGATCGCCCGCGCGCTCGCAACGAAGCCGAAGGTGCTGCTGCTCGACGAGCCGGCCGCCGGAATGAACCCGAACGAGACGGCAGAGCTGACCGGCCTGATCGCGCAGCTGCGCCGCGACTATGGGCTGACCGTGCTGCTCATCGAGCCCGACATGTCGCGCGTGAGGAAGATCTGCGAGGGGATCTATGTCCTCGATCACGGGATCCTGATCTCCTCCGGCCTGCCGGAAGAGGTGCGCAGTGACCCGAAGGTGATCAAGGCATACCTGGGAGAGGGGTGACCTGACCGTGCTTGAGGTACGCGACCTGAAGGTCCATTTCGGCGTCATCAACGCCATCAAGGGCATTTCGTTCGAGGTGCCGGCGGGCAAGATCGTCACGCTGATCGGCGCCAACGGCGCCGGCAAGACGACGACGCTGCGCACCCTGTCCGGGCTGAAGCGCCCCACCACGGGCACCATCACGCTCGACGGTGCCGACATCACGAAGCTGTCCCCCCAGGAGCGCGTGCGGCGCGGCATGTCGCAGGTGCCGGAGGGCCGTCGGATCTTCCCGGAGATGACAGTGCTCGAGAACCTCGAGTTGGGCGGATTCCTGCGCAAGGACGTCGTCGCCGCGGACTTCGACGAGGTGTACGGCCGGTTCCCGCGCCTGGCGGAGCGCCGCAAGCAGCTCGCGGGGACGCTCTCGGGCGGCGAGCAGCAGATGCTCGCGATGGGCCGAGCCCTCATGGCGAAGCCCAGCGTGCTGCTGCTCGACGAGCCGTCGATGGGCCTCGCGCCCCTGCTGGTGCAGGAGATCTTCGACATCATCGTCGCGATCAACCAGACGGGCACCACCGTGCTGCTCGTCGAGCAGAACGCGAACGTCGCGCTGCAGATTGCCGACCTGGCCTACGTGATGGAGACCGGGTCGATAGTCTTGTCCGGAGAGGCGAAGGCCTTGGCGCAGACCGACGAAGTGAAGCGCGCATACCTCGGAGGCTAGGAACATGTTCGTCAAGCAGCGGATGACCGCAAACCCGTTCACCGTCACGTCGGCGAACTCCGTCCCGGAGGCGCAGGAGGTGATGGCCTCGCACGGCGTGCGGCACCTTCCCGTCGTCGACGATGGCGGCCTCGTCGTCGGCGTGATCTCGAAGAACGACATCCGCGCGGCCCTGCCGTCGCAGGCGACCACGTTGAGCGCGCAGGAGGCCACCTACCTGGTGTCGAAGCTGCGGGTCGGCAAGGTCATGAGCAAGCCGGCCGTCGTGATCTCCCCGGAGGCCCTCCTCGAGGAGGCCGCGGTCCTGATGCGCGACAACAAGATCGAGATCCTGCCCGTCGTCGAGGACGGGGCACTCGTCGGCGTCATCACCGAGTCGGACCTGTTGGACTCGTTCATCGACATCATGGGCTTCCGCGATCCCGGCACCCGGCTCACCATCGAGGCGAAGGATCAGCCCGGCGTGCTCGCTACGCTCACGGGGATCACCGCGAATCACCACGCGAACATCCAGCACCTGGCCGTGCACCGCGGCCTGCTCGACACGAGCGTCGTCATCGTGGGCGTGAACACCCCGAATACCGAGGACATCGAGGCCGACCTCGAGGCCGCGGGCATGCGGGTCCTCGGCCGCCTCGTCAACGGGTAGAGCCCCCACGTCGACGCCCAGCTCAACGTTCCGGTCTCGATGCTGATGTGCGGCACCACCACAGATCTCGGGTAGGCGGGTTCCGTTCTAGAAAGACGAATCCCGGGTGTCGATTCGTCGGCGGGCCGTACGTCATGATGATGTCGGGCCGTTCGGCTCGGCTTAGGACTTCGCCGAGAGTCGGCGGAGAACATCCCGAGGAGGAAGCCATGCGTTACGCGCTACTGCTGATGGG
>CAYVWO010000074.1:0-1307 GCA_964455495.1 uncultured Tessaracoccus sp. | reverse complement strand
GAGCGAGCCCCGAGGCCTTCTTCGCCTTCGACAAGGAGATCACCGACGCGGGTGTCGTCGTCAGCTCGTTCGCGCTGGAGGACTCGGCGGTGCACGTGGGGACGGGCGCTGACGGCGAGCGGATCGTGAGCTCCGGGCCGTTCGCCGAGGTGCAGGAGTTCGTCGGCGGTGCCTACGTCATCGAGGTCGAGAACCTGGACGAGGCCATCGCCTGGGCGAAGAAGAGCCCGGCCTCGGAGGCCGGTGGCCACGTGGAGATCCGTCCGATCGCGCCGTACTGACCGTGCCCGACGATCCGGACGTCGGCTCGGCGGATCCGCACGAGCGGGCCCGCCGGGCCGTCGGGGAGGTGGGTCGAGAGGAACGAACGAGGGTCCTGGCGATCCTCGCCCGCCGCTTCGGCGACCTCGACCTGGCGGAGGACGCCCTCCAAGAGGCCTTCACGGAGGCCCTCACCGCGTGGGCCGCGTCCGGCGTGCCGCGGGTACCCGAGGCGTGGCTGGTCACGACGGCCAAGCGGAAGGCCCTCGACGTCGTCCGCCGCGACGGCGTCTTGGCCCGCAAGATGGCCGCGCTGCGCGTGCAGGAGGAGCGAACCCCCGTGGCGGAGGCGCTCCTGGACCCCGCAGACGTCGTGCTCGCGGGTGACGCGCTCCCCGACGACAGGCTCGGGCTCTACTTCGCCTGCGCGCACCCGGCGCTGCGGCTGGAGGACCGGGTGGCGATGACCCTGCGGTTCGTCGCGGGGCTCCCCGTCGCCGAGGTGGCGCACGCGCTTCTCGTGCCTGTCCCGACGATGCAGCAGCGCATCGTGCGCGCGAAGCGGCGCATCCGAACTCTCGGTGTGCCGTTCTCGGTTCCGCGACGCGACGAGCGTGCCGAGCGTGCCGTCGAGGTGTTGCGCGTGGTGTACCTGCTGTATGCGGAAGGCTTCGCGCGCTCGACCGGCGAGGTTCACGTGCGCGACGACCTCACCGCGGAGTCCATCGAGCTGGCTCGGCTGCTGCGGAGGCTCATGCCGTCGGCCGAGACCACCGGGCTGCTCGCCCTTCTCCTACTGACCGAGGCCCGTCGGCCGGCCCGCACCGATCGCGACGGCCGTCCCGTCCCCATGGCGCGGCAGGACCGGAGCCTCTGGGATGCGCGGCTGATGCGCGAGGGCATCGAGCTTGCGACGGCGGCCGCGGGAGGAGCGGGCGCCGGAACCTACGCGATCCAGGCGGCGATCGCGGCGCTGCACGCAGAGGCCGTGACCTTCGAGGAGACCGACTGGCCGCAGATCGCGGTGCTGTACGGCATGCTGGAGC
>CAYVWO010000073.1:7016-9568 GCA_964455495.1 uncultured Tessaracoccus sp. | reverse complement strand
TGCTCTTCTACCACCTGCGTCTACGCCGCTACGTCGTCATCGAGATCAAGCGAGGCGAGTTCAAACCCGAGTATGCCGGCAAGGTGAACTTCTACTGCAACGTCGTCGACGACATGCTCCGCCACGAGGGCGACGAGCCCACGATCGGCCTCATCCTGTGCCAGGAGCCCGACCGGGTCTTCGCTGAATACACCCTCCGAGGAGTCGAGACCCCCATCGGAGTGTCTGGCTACGAGTTGACCCGAACGCTGCCGACCGAGATGGAGTCCACGACGCCGACCATCGAACAGATCGAGGCCGAACTCGGTGAGATCGAGGGGAAATCGTGAGTGGCGACGCTGAGAACACCTCAGAGTTGGTCGACAGGTTGTCCGACGCGATTCGAGAGTCGCGCGACTTTGCCCGCGCGGCTTACGGGAACGACTTCGACCAAGCACGCCGCAACATCCCGCTGGACGCATCTGGGCTGGAGATCGACCGACTGAAAGACCCGTACGCGCTGGAGTTCCTCGGTTTGGAGCCACTCCCCGGCGACCCGACCATCGAGGATATGGAGCGCACGTCCGCCGTCGATTACCTGCCTGAACCGGAGGAGATCGAACAGGCAGTCAACGAGGTGATCCTCTCCTGGCGGCAACACGGGACGTGAACTAGAGCCTGCTCCCCGTTGAGCCGCTACTCGTAGAATCGGGGCATGCCACTATCGACGGTTCGCGACGCTTATGCGGCGCGTTCGGCTGACTACATTGACCTGCTCGGCAGTATCGAAGACACCGCGGAACCTGACCGCGAGTACGTCCTCGCCTGGGCGCAGCGTGTTGACGGCCGGATCGTCGATGTTGGCTGCGGTCCAGGTCAGTGGACGAACTACCTCCACGAGAACGGACTGGAGGTTGTCGGCGTCGATCCAGTTCCAGCGTTCATCGACCACGCCCGTCAGCGGTACCCGGGAGCGACCTACCGGGTCGGAGACGCCGGCCAGCTCGATGCGGACGACGCGAGCCTGGGCGGGGTGCTTGCCTGGTACTCCCTCATCCATACCGCTCCAGACGACCTCGATTCCATCCTTCACGAGCTCGCGCGGAGCCTGCGCTCCGGTGGAAGCCTGATGATCGGCTTCTTCGGGGGACCCGAACTCGTCGCATTCGACCACGCCGTGACGACCGCCTACTCCTGGCCGGTCGACGTGCTCTCCGCTCAGGTTCAGCAGGCTGGTTTCACGATCGCTGACACGCAGACTCGCGCTGACCCCGGCGCACGATCACACGCAGCCATCATCGCCCGAAAGCTTCATGACTAGGAGCGACATGTCCACCGATGCGCAGGTCTTTTCCGGGCTTCCCGTCCGTAACCTTGCCCTGGCGCTCGACTGGTACGCGGCGTTCTTCGGACGCCCGGCCGATGAGATCGTCGGGGACGAGGCGATGTGGCAGGTCAGCGGGAGCACGTGGGTGTTCGTCGCGCCCGACACGGAGCGGGCCGGCGGCGGACTGATGACCTTGGGCGTTGACAGCATTGAGCCGTACCTGTCGCGATGGCAAGCAGCCGGACTTGCGCATGAGCCCGTCGAGACCTACGACAACGGCGTGCGACACGTCACGATCGTCGACCCGGACGGAAACAGCTTGTCGCTGGCCGAGGCACCGACACCGAATACCTGACGGGCTATAGTTTTCGGCACGTCCTCCCAACACCGTGAGGATCGATTCTCGCAGTGGAGGAACCCGTGATCGAAGACGATGTCCGAGCCGTCCTGGACGCCATGCGGCGCCCGCCGTTCAACCTCGACGACGAGGGGATCGCATGGGTCGAACAGACCCTGGCAGCACTCGACGAAGACGAGAAGGTCGGGCAGCTCTTCTGCAACGTGCTGGTGTCGTTCGACCGCGCCGCGTTCGTCGAGTCGCTCAAGGTCTGCAAGCCCGGCGGTGTCATGTATATCCCGGCAGAGGCGGAGGCAGCCATCGAGGGGTCGAGGATGCTCCGGGAGCTCCTCAGCGTTCCGCCGCTGATCGCCGCGAACCTCGAGAAGGGCGGCGACGGCATCGTGGCCGAGGGCGTGGGCTTCGGCTCGCCGACCGCGGTGGCGGCGACGCGCGATGTCGAGATGGCCGCACGACTCGGACATGTCTGCGGTGCCGAGGGCGCCGCCGTCGGGGCCAACTGGGCATTCGCCCCGATCATCGACATCGACTACAACTTCCGCAACCCGATCACGGGCCTGCGCACCTTCGGCTCTGACCCCGAGCGGGTGCGCGACATGGGCGTCGCCTACGTCGAGGCAGTGCAGTCGCACGGCGTTGCGGCATCCATCAAGCACTTCCCGGGCGACGGCGTCGACGAACGCGACCAGCACCTCGTGACGACGGTGAACGATCTCTCGGTCGAGGACTGGGATGCCAGCTATGGCGAGGTCTATCGCGCCTCGATCGATGCGGGCGCGATGACCGTGATGGTCGCGCACATCCAGCAGCCGAACTACTCGAGGAAGCTTCGTCCCGGGATCAAGGACGAGGACATCCTCCCCGCGAGCCTCGCCCCCGAGCTCATGG
>CAYVWO010000073.1:0-6916 GCA_964455495.1 uncultured Tessaracoccus sp. | reverse complement strand
CCCAGTGGCGCCTACGGCGTGCGGGCCGGTGCCTGCGAGGAGCTGCAGCAACTGCTCGTCGCGGAGGGTTTCGAGGTGTCGCGGTTCGTCGCCCCGGCGAGCTTCGGCGTAGCACCGGATCCGACGCTCGATGTCATCGACTCCTACGACGCCGTTGTCTACGTGGCAAACCTCAACACACAGATTGCCTCGAACACCGTGCGCATAGAGTGGGCGCAACCGATGGGCGCAAACGTGCCTCAGTTCGCGGCCTCGATCCCGACGATCTTCGTCTCGCTCGAGAACCCTTATCACCTGCTCGACGTGCCTCGCCTGAGGACCTTCATCAACAGCTACGGCAGCACACCGACGATCCTGCGAGCACTCGTCGACAAGCTCGTCGGGCGCTCCGCATTCACGGGTACGAGTCCGGCGGACCCGTTCTGCGGGCGCTGGGACACGCGGCTGTAGGTCGCCGGCCTGACCACAGAGAAATGTGGTGGCGCGGGACGTCGACGCCGAGGAGAATCGCCTCATGAGCACCGACGCCTTCGCACCACTCTGCGCGGCCGCGGCCGCGCTCGAGACGAACGGATTCTCCGGGATCCTCCGCGCAACGCGCGGAAATGAGGTGATCCACGAGTCCTGCCACGGGTACGCGAACCGGGCCGACCGCATACCAACCCACTCCGGCACACGGTTCGCCGTCGCGTCGCTGAGCAAGATGTTCACCGCCGTCGGCATCCTCGACGCGGCCGGACGCGGAGAGCTGAGCGTGCAGGATCGGGTGATCGACGTCCTACCGGAGCATCTGCGGCCCTCGACGCTGCGCGACGACGTCCTCGTCCATCACCTGCTCTCGCACAGCTCGGGCATCGCCGACTACTTCGAGGAGGACGAGAACCTGCCCGACTACGACGAGGAGGGCATGGAGAAGATCTGGGCCGCGATCCCCAACTACACGGTCAGGAACTATGCCGCGCTGCTGCCGTTCTTCCGCGACCGGCCGCCGAACTTTCCCCCGGGTGAATATCACTACAGCAACGCCGGGTTCGTGCTCCTCGGCCTGATCCTCGCGGAGGTCTCCGGCATGCCGTTCGCCGAGGCGATGGCCACCCGCGTCTTCGCGCCGGCCGGAATGACGGCCAGCGGCTATCCCGCGCTCGACGAGGTCTACCCGGACATCGCCACCGGCTATCTCTCACCCGCGACGCCGGGCGCTCCGTGGCGGACCAACATCTACTCGGTCCACCCCGTCGGCGGCGGAGACGGCGGTGCCGTGGTCAGCGCGGCGGACGTCGAGCGCTTCCTCCGCGCGGTCTCCCGCGGCGGGGTCTGGGCCGGGGTCACGCCGTCGGACATGCTCAGCCCATATGTGGCGGGCGAGGATGGCTGGTTCGTGGGCTACGGGGTGAACCTCCGCGCCGACGGGGCGTTCGGCAAGGACGGCGCGGACCCTGGCGTCGCGACGGTGTGCCGCTACGTGCCGGCGATCGACACGACCGCGGTACTCCTCGCCAATGTTGGCTGGGACGACGTCGACGGCATGGGCGAGCTGTGGGACCTTCTCGCCTCCGCCGCGTTCGACGAGTAACAAGAGCGCGCCGTCACCCGAACCTGATCCACTCCCCCTCGGAGACGACCTCGACGGAACCGTCGGCGACCTTGATGGCCGTCTGCTCGTCGATGGCGTACGCAGGGCCGCCGCCATCCAGCTCAGGAACTCGCCGCGCAGTACGCCGCGAGGTAGTCGGCGCGGTCCTGCTCCGTGATGTCGCGCACCACCCGGCAGGGATTGCCCACGGCGACGACGTCCGGCGGGATGTCGCGCGTGACGACGCTGCCCGCGCCGATCACCGAACGCGCACCGATGGTGACGCCCGGTCCGACGATGACGTGCGCGCCGAGCCATGCGCCCTCCTCGATCGTGATCGGCGCCGCGTACTCGAACATGTCGACGGTGCGCTGCCGGAAGTCGACCGGGTGGCTCGCCGTCGCGAGGGTCACGCGGGGGCCGAAGAGCACCATGTTGCCGATGGTCACCGGAGCGCAGTCGAGGATCGTGAGGTCGTAGTTCGCGAAGACGAACTCCCCCATCGAGATCTGGGCGCCGTAGTCGCAGCGGAACGGGGGCTCGATCCAGGCCTGCCCCACCTTCCCGAGAAGGCCTCGCAGCAGCTCCATCCTGCGCTCTTCATCGTCGGGATGGGTGTTGTTGTACTCGTGCAGCACGCGCTTCGTCGCGGCGCGCATCGCGGTGAGCTCAGGATCGGTGGAGCGGTAGGTGCGGCCCGCGACCATCCGTTCGCGCTCGGTGCTGTCACTCATGCCTTCTCCTCCATGCCGACGCGCTCAGCCTAGGCCAGCCACCGCCGAGCCATGCGAAAACTACGATGTGCCGACGCGCGCAGCCGCGCTGGTGTCGCGACGACGGGGCCGCAGGAGCGCCGCGGCCTGACGGATGCCGTGTCTCCGGTCCGCGACGGTCCGCTATAGTCGAGCCAGCAGGGTTACCCCTATCGCCTGCTTCACCAAAACATAAGGAGGCTCGAATGAGCAATCTGCGTGACTTCGAACCCGAACCGCAACATTCGGCGAGGCGATGGGTCTCCCTCGCCCAGGGATGGACCGTCTTTGAGATCGCCTGGCTGGCGTCGGCAACCGCCGTCATCACGCTGGTGTCGATCCTGATGAAGGACAACTGGCTCGGCTTTGTCTCCGCTGTGAGCGGCGTTCTCTGCGTGGTTCTCGTGGCCAAGGGCAAGATCGCCAACTTCTTCTTCGGCATCGTGCAAACCGTGACCTACGCCTACATCGCCTACACCTACCAGCTGTACGGCGAGGCGATGCTTAATGCCCTGTTCTTCCTGCCCGTGCAGTTCGTGGGCCTCTACCTGTGGACGAGGCACCGCAAGAACCCGCAGAACGCGAGCCGCGGCGAGGACGTGTACGCGAAACGACTGACGGGCAGACAGTGGGCCGTTCTCGTGCCGGTGATCCTGGTGGTGTCCGCGGCATACGCCGTGCTGCTGACCCAGATCGGGGCGCAGCAGGTGCGTATCGACTCCGTCGCGGTGGTGGTGAGCGTCTTCGCTCAGATTCTCATGACGCTTCGCTACGCCGAGCAGTGGATCATGTGGATGGTGGTGAACGTACTCACCATCGCCCTCTGGCTGGTCACGCTGACGACAACGGGCGGCGGCGACTGGGCGATCCTCGCGATGTGGTGCGCCTACCTCGTCAACTCCGTGTACGGCTGGCTGAACTGGCGCAGACTCGCGGCCCCCACCGCGACCACGCCCGACGTCGCTCCCCGGCCTCGCGCGACGGCGGGCGCCTGACATGGACTTCGGTCCCGACATCGCGGGCTACGCGGGCAAGAGGGTCGGCCTGTTCGGCGGCAAGTTCTTCCCCCCGCACAACGGCCATCTCGCCGCCATCGCCGATGCGGCCGATCAGGTGGACGTGTTGTTCGTCGCTGTGCAGTACGACGAGGCCTATGAGGCCGAGTTGTGCACCGGATCGGATTTCCGACCCATCCCCCCACGCCTGCGCGAACGTTGGCTCTCCGAGGTCTTCCGCGACCGGCCGGATATCCGCGTGTTGGCCGCATATGAGAAGCGCACGGAGAACTGGCTCACCGATCCCGAACTCGACGAGATATACCGCGACCTGGAGCGACGGTGCGGGCATATCGACGTGGTATTCAGCGGCGAGGACGAGTACACGCCGTACTTCACGAAGTGGCTGCCAGAAGTGGAACACAAAGTCGTAGAGGTGCGCGATTCGGCGGGCGGAGTCCGCGCCTCGGACATTCGCCGCGATGGCGTCTTTCGGCACTGGGATGTCCTGCCCGAGCCCGTTCAGCGGCACTACACCAAGCGCGTCGCATTCTGCGGCTGGGAGAGCTCGGGCAAGTCGCACACGGCACAGCATGTCGCGCAGGCGCTCGGCGCGGCCTACGTCCCGGAGTACGGCCGCACCTACTACGAGGAGCTCGGCGGCTATGCCGACATCGCCGAGAGCCAGGATGCCCTGAACACCGCGGCCGGTCACCTCTTCGCGCTGCATGCCGCGCGCGGACGCAAGGTGCTGTGCGTCGACACCGACCTGATCTACACGCAGTTCTACCACCGCAGGGATCTCGGCATGCTCAATCCCGCGCTCGACGAGCTCATCACGGCGGGCGCGGACGGCATCGATGAGTGGATCTTCCTCGAGCCCCGTAACCGGCTGGACGACGACGGCTCCCGATACCGCCTCGACGATGCCGAGCGGCAGCAGGTCTCCGATCAACTGCAGGACCTGTACCGCGCGTACGGCAAGAAGCTGCACGTGATCGACGAGGCGGACGACGCGCGGCGCCTCGCCGCCGCCGAGCGGCTGGTGCGCTCCTGGATCGCCTGAGCACCATCGTGGTCGCGGCCCAGGACTACGTGCTGCTGCCGGTGGCGCAGCAGTCGTCTTCACAGCAGTCGCCCGCACGCTCGCCGGTGAGCACCGCCACGGGTGCGGCGCAGCAGGCGTCCCCGCGCCAGGCCTCGATGCCCTCGCGGACGGCGAAACCCGCGATGACGAGCGCGGCGACGGAGTCCGCCCAGGCCCATCCGAGCAGGCTGTTGAGCAGGAGCCCGACCAGCAGCGCGGCGGAGAGATAGGTGCAGATCAGGGTCTGCTTGGAGTCTGCGACCGCCGAGGCGGAGCCGAGTTCACGACCGGTGCGGCGCTCGAACCAGGACAGGAAGGGCATCACGACCAGGCTCAGCGCGGCGAGCACGATCCCGACCACGGAATGCTCCGGCTCCCGCAGCCCGGTCAGCGAGAGCAGCGCGTCGACGGTGACGTAAGCGGCCAGGCCGAAGAACGACACCGCGATCACCCGCAGCGCGACCCTCTCCCGCTTCTCGGGATCGGGCGCGGCGAACTGCCAGGCGACCGCCGCCGCGGAGAGCACCTCCACGATCGAGTCCAGCCCGAACCCGATCAGCGCGGCCGACGACGCGGCCCTGCCCGCGATCAACGCGACCACAGCCTCGATCACGTTCCAGGCGATCGTGATCGCGACCACGATCCTGATCCGCCGCCGCAGGACGTCCCGGCGCTCGGCGGTCAAGGCCTGCGCGCTCACCGGGCCGCGTCCCCGTCGCAGCAGCCGGGAACGGCGCAGACCGGGTCCAGGCAGCGCACGCTCTCGTCGACCGCGAGCGTCACATCCACCAAGGCGGTGAGCGCGGCGGCCAGACGCGGATCGGCGATCTCGTACCGGGTCTGGCGGCCCTCGGGCTCGGCGACCACGATCCCGCACCCACGCAGGCACGCCAGGTGGTTCGACACGTTCGTGCGCGACAGCTCCAGGTCTCGGGCGAGCTGCGCCGGATACCCCGGCCCGTCCAGCAGCGAGAGCAGGATGCGAGACCGGGTCGCGTCGGCCATCGCCCGGCCCAGCCGGTTCATCACGTCAACCCGCGAAGCAATAGTCAGCATGCGCTGACTATACAGCGAGCGGTGACGCATTCCTTCGCCCGTCGAGCCGGAGCGCGCACCACCAGGAACGTTGCGACGACGGGGCCGCAGGAGCGCCGTGGCCCGACAGAGGCTGTGTCCCCCGCGATGAGCACCTCTCCGATGGCATGGGACACCGCGCCGATCCGCAGGCCCGAAAATGTCAGTGCTGAGCTCTACATTCGCACTATGAGAGTCGGCGTCTATATCGATGGGTTCAACCTCTACTACGGGGGCCGAGGCCTATGCGGTCGCTCCGCTCCGGGCTGGCGCTGGCTCGACCTTCGGTCGTTGGCCACCGATCTCATCACCTCGCACTCACGATGGCCTGGCCCGCTGATCACGAAAATCACCTACTGCACAGCGAGAGTCAGTGGGGCCAGCAATCCAGTAGGCCAGCGCGAGCAAGACGTGTATCTGCGCGCGTTGGTCGCCTCCAACTCAGTCACAAAGGTCAGCTACGGCAACTACGTCGCGCGCGTGACCACTGCGCCGCTCGCCGTCGCGGGGAAGCACGGCAAGCCGGTCATCTCGCATCCTCAATGGCCGATGACGATCCAGGACGGCTCGGAACGCGATGTTCCCGATGCGCGGTTCATGGCGTCGATTGCCCGGCGTGAAGAGAAGGGTTCGGACGTAAACGTGGCGTCGCACCTGCTCATCGACATCCTCACCGACGCGGTCGACGCCGCCGTCGTGATCTCCAACGACAGCGATCTAGCCTTCCCTGTCTCCTACAGCCGCGAACGCGTCCCTATCGGCTTGGTCAACCCGACCAACGGTTACCGCGCCGGCAAGTTGGCAGGCAATCCGGGCGATGGCGTCGGCAATCACTGGTGGTACCAGATGGCGTCGTCCGACTGGCACGCCCACCAGATGCCATCGGCAGTTGGCCCGCGCATCATCAAACCGAAGGACTGGTAACCGACAGACAACTGCTAGACTGGCAGCACACCACCCGGTCCCTCAGGGGCCGGGTTTTCTTCGCCTCGACGGTCTCGCCACCTCGCAAGCACACCCCGGACGCCTACAGCCGCCCCTCAAGGACCCGCCTGAACAAGGCCGGTCTCATAGGCAAAGATCACGAGTTGGACGCGGTCGCGCAGGCCGAGCTTGCTCAGGATGCGGTTGACGTGGGTCTTCGCGGTGGCCGGGGATATGAACAGCTCGTCGGCGAGCTCCTGGTTCGAGCGACCACGCGCCACGAGCGTCAGCACCTCGGTCTCCCGCGAGGTGAGCAGGTCGATGCGCCGACGGCGGGCTTCCAGGTGATTGTGTACGCGAAAGTCAGCATGCTGACTTTCGCGTACACGGTAAGCGCGGCATCGGCGCGAAGTGAACGTTTGCAGCCACGGTGAGTGCCCTCACCGCGCTGTGAGTACCTCGGCCCCGTCGGCGGTGATCGCGATGGTGTGCTCGCTGTGCGCGGTTCGCG
>CAYVWO010000072.1:0-9591 GCA_964455495.1 uncultured Tessaracoccus sp. | reverse complement strand
CTTTGCGGGTTGTCGAATCTGCTACGCCTGCTCGCCGTTGGCGAGGGCGTCCAGCCGCGGGGTCTCGGACTCGCGCTGAGCCAACTCCGGGACGTCCACGGGCTCGGGGCGCGCGTCGTTGAGCGAGCCAAGGAGGTGCTGCAGCGTGCCCCCCAGGTTCTGCCGGTAGGCGGACTCGAAGCCGCGCAGCGCGTCGACCTTGACCGTGAGCTCGCCCTGCTCGCGCTCCAGCGCGGTGAAGAGCTCCCGGCGGCGGTCGTTGGCCTGCTGGTCGACGGCGGCGGCGCGCGACTGGGCGTCGTTGGTGACCTGCTCCGCGTTCGCGCGGGCCTCGCTCGTGACCTGCTCCGCGTTGACGCGAGCCTCGCTCGTGACCTGCTCCGCGTTGACGCGAGCCTCGGACTCGACTCGCTCCGCCTTGGTGCGGGCGTCGGTCTTGATCTCGGTGGCGCGCTGCTCCGCCTCGGCGATCTTGCGCTGCGCCTCGGCCTGGGCCTCGCTCACGAGCGTCGTGGCCTGGTCGGTGGCCATCTGGAGGAGGCGGGTCACCGCCGGCGCCGCGTCCTCGCTGGCCGTGACCACGAGGTGCTCGGTGCCCCCGGCGACCGAGGTCACCTGCTCGGCGCGCAGCTTGTCGTAGTCGCCGCGGACCTGCTCCAGCTTGTTGCTCAGCTGCTCGTTCTGGGCGGTCAGCTCTCCGATCCGGCTCTCCGCCGCGGCCTGGGCCGCGCCCGCCGCGTCGCCCCGCTCGAGGGAGCCGGTGAGGCGGCTCACCTCCTCGCGCAGGCGCTCGATCTCGGCGTCCTTCTCCTGGAGCTCGGAGTCCGAGGCGCCTGCCGCGGCGGCCCCCTCCTGCGCCACGGCGCTCGTCCCGGCGGACTCGACCTCGCGGCGCAAGCGCTCGCGCTCCTTCTCGAACTCGTCGAACGTCAGCTCGACCTTGTCAATGAAGGTGTCGACGTCGCCGACCTGATAGCCGACCTCGCCGCGTCGCGTCATGCGGAAGCGGATCTGGCGGACCTCATCAAGGGTCAGGCTCATGTGTGCTCCAAGAATCGTCGAAGGGATGTTTTCCGACCCGAGCCCGGGCCGTTGTCAGGGTAGCTTAGCGGGCGCGCGGCGTACCAGGGATTTGTCGAGCCTATCAGCTCTGGTTGAAGAACCCGCCCGAGGCGATGCGCTCCTTGTCCTCCGGTCCCACCACCAGGTTGTGGGGGCAGAGTAGGAAGACCTTGCTCGAGATCCGCTCGAAGTTGCCCCGCAGGCCGAAGATGAGGCCGGCCGCGAAGTCGACGAGGCGCTTGTCCTCGCCGTCCTCCAACTCCGAGAGGTTCATGATGACGGGGATCCCGTCGCGGAAGTTCTCGCCGATGACGCGGGCCTCGTTGAAGGAGCGCGGCCGAACGCTCACGATGCGGCTGATGTCGGCGACCTCCTTGGTCGCCACGGGCGTCAGCGACGCCGACTTCCTCACCGGTAGCTGCGACACCTTGCTCACCTCCTGGCTTGGCTCGTCGACGTAGACCTCATTGGTGGCCTCCTCGTCGTCAATGGGGTCGTCCGTCTGATAGCGGCCGTCCTCGACCAGCCCCATCCACGCGGCTATCTTGCGAACGCCCACGGTGCCTCCTTCGAACTCAGGTAACAGTGGTGTCAGGCTATCGCGGGGAACACCCGGCGACCGGCGCGACGCACCGACCAAATCACTTCATGAAGTCCGGCACGTCCAACTCGTCGTCGTCCTCCACCTCGACCGGGCGGCTGAAGGGCGCCCGCTGGCCGGGCATCGGGCTGGCCTGCGGCGGTGCGGCGCTCGTCGACGGCGCGGAGGCCGCGGGACGCTGCTGCGCGGGGCGCTGCTCGACCGGCCGGGTGACGCGCTTCTGCGGCTGACCGCCGTCGAAGCCCGCCGCGATGACGGTGACGCGGACCTCGTCGCCCAGAGCGTCGTCGATGACGGTGCCGAAGATGATGTTGGCCTCGTCGGGCGCGGCCTCCTCGATGAGCTGGGCCGCGGCGGAGACCTCGAAGAGGCCGAGGTCGGAGCCGCCGGCGATCGAGAGCAGGACGCCGTGGGCGCCGTCGATGCTGGCCTCGAGCAGCGGCGACGAGATCGCCATCTCGGCGGCGGCGCGGGCGCGGTCCTCGCCGCGGGCCGAGCCGATGCCCATGAGGGCCGAGCCTGCCTGGCTCATGATCGACTTGACGTCGGCGAAGTCGAGGTTGATCAGGCCGGGAGTGGTGATCAGGTCGGTGATGCCGGAGACGCCCTGCATCAGCACCTGGTCGGCCTGCTTGAAGGCGTCGAGGATGGCGACCTGGTGGTCGGTCATCTGCAGCAGCTTGTCGTTGGGGATGACGATGAGGGTGTCGACCTCTTCGCGCAGCGACTCGATGCCGGAGTCGGCCTGCGTCGCGCGCCGGCGGCCCTCGAACGAGAACGGGCGGGTGACAACGCCGATGGTCAACGCGCCGAGCGAGCGGGCGATCTTCGCGACGATCGGGGCGCCGCCGGTGCCGGTGCCGCCGCCCTCGCCCGCCGTGAC
Source organism: uncultured Tessaracoccus sp. (assembly GCA_964455495.1). Lineage (GTDB taxonomy): Bacteria > Actinomycetota > Actinomycetes > Propionibacteriales > Propionibacteriaceae > Arachnia. Next base: position 7,045 of record CAYVWO010000072.1, on the reverse strand, counting down.
GAAGACCATGTCGGCGCCGCGCAGCGCCTCCTCGATCTCGTCGGAGTGGTCCTCGGCGGCCTGGCGGCCCTTGCCGGGGTCGGCGCCGGCGCCAAGCCCGCGGGTCAACTCGCGGCCGATGTCGAGCTTCACGTCGGCGTCGCTCATCAGCAGCGCCTGCGCATCGGTGTTGACGGCGATGAACTCCACTCCGCGGAGCCCGGCCTCGATCATGCGGTTGACGGCGTTGACGCCGCCGCCGCCGACGCCGACGACCTTGATCACGGCGAGGTAGTTCTGAGATGCGCTAGCCATGGGGTGAAGGGTATGTGAGCCCTCGACGCGGCGTCCAACGACTCGGTCGAATCGACCTCGAATCACCTCAACCGCTACTTCAGGGTTTACCCCCGGAGGCCGCTCACCCCCTGGTGGTCGGGGTGCGCGGCGCGGAGACGTCGTAGACCCGGGCGTCGGTGGTGAGGAGAGCCACCAACACCTCGGCCTTCAGCTCGGACTCGGACGCGTCGCCCCAGGCCACGAACCGGCCGTCGGACAGACTGAGGATGATCTGGTCGACGCCCTGCGCGCTGAGCTGTTTCACTTCCTTCCGGATCCCCTTCGGGAGGGCCCCGGCCACGACGGCGATGTCGCGCAGCAGCCGCTCGTCCGCGCGGGGCGCGTCGACCTGGATCACGCCCTTGCTCGGCTTCTTGGAGCGATGGAAGACGACGCCCTCGTCGTCGATCCACTCGACCTCGTCGCCGCTCGGCCGCTGGAAGGCGACCTCCCTCTCGGTGACGGCGATCTCGACGGCGTCGGGCAGAGCGACGCTCACCGTCGCCTCTCGGACCGCGGGCAGCGCCTGCACCCGCGCCGCGATGCCCGCCATGTCCTGGCGGGCCAGCGGCACCTCGAGGCGCACCGCCGCCGCCGCCCGCACGTCGTCCGCGTCGAGCAGGTCGGTTCCGGTCACCACGACCTGACGCGCCGCGAACACCGGGGAGAGGAAGGCGAGGTAGCCGACGATCAGCGCCGCGGCCAGAACCGTGCCCGCGACCCCCCAGATGAGGAGGCGGCGCCGGCGAGCAGCCGCGCGCTTGTCCTGCAGCGCCTTCGCGAAGGCCCCAGGGGGCAGCGGCTGCGTCACGGCCGCGCGGCCTCGGGGCGCTCCTTCAGGAGGGCGGCAAGCAGCGGGCCGACGATCGTGACGTCGCCGCAGCCCAGCGTGATGATGAGGTCGCCGGGGCGGGCGATCTCGTTGAGCGCGGCGGGCAGGTCGTACTTCTCTACGACGTAGACGACCTCCTTCGCGCCGTGCGCGATGGCGGTGTCGACGACCATCTGGCCGGTCACGCCGGGGATCGGGTCCTCGCGCGCGCCGCAGACGTCGTTGATGACGGCGACGTCGGCCAGCGTCATCACCTCGCCGAACTCGTCTGCGAAGTCGACGGTGCGGGAATAGAGGTGCGGCTGGAAGCAGGCGATCAGCCGGCCCTCGAGCCCGGTAGCCTCGTTGCCCGCCGCGGTCGCCCTTCGCGCCGCCGTCAGCGCGGCGCGGATCTCGGTCGGGTGGTGCGCGTAGTCGTCGTAGACGCGGATTCCCGCGGTGTCGGTGATCAGCTGGAACCGGCGCAGCGTCCCCTCGAAGCGCCCGAGCGCGGCGACCGCCGCGTCGTGGGTAAGCCCGAGGAGCCTGCCGACGGCGTAGGCCGCCGACGCGTTCGCCAGGTTGTGGTTGCCCGGAACCAGGAGCTCGATCCGGCCCGACTCCTCGCCGTAGGTGATGGTCGCGGCCACGCCCATCCCGTGGGCGACGACGTCGGTGATCCGCACGTCGGCGTCCTCGGACTCGCCGTAGCGCACGATGTGCTTCGCCTCTCCGACGAGCTGGTCGGCGAGGGCGCGCGAGCCGGGATCGTCGACGTTGATCACGACGTGGCGCACCTTGGGGCGCGTCGCGAACGCGCGAAAGCCGTCGGCGTACGCCTCCGGGGTTACCCAGTTCACCAAGTGGTCGGCCTCGACGTTGGTGATGACGGCGATCTCGGTCGGGTACTGCAGGAAGGACGCGTCCGACTCGTCGGCCTCGACGACGAAGGCCTCGCCCGAGCCGGTCGCGGAGCTGACGCCGCTCGTCGACAGCGCGCCGCCGATGACATAGCTCGGGTCTCGCCCCGCCTCGGCAAGCATGACGGCCGTCATCGCGGTGGTCGTCGTCTTGGCGTGCGTTCCGACGACGGGGGCGCCCCTCTTCCCCTGCACGAGAGCGGCGAGGGCGGCGGAGCGGTGCCAGACGCGCAGCCCGCGGCGGCGGGCCTCGACGAGCTCGACGTTGTCGGCGCGGATCGCCGACGAGATCACGACGGTGCGCGCGTCGCCGACCTGGGCGGCGTCGTGCCCGACGAACACCTTCACCCCGACCCGGGCGAGGCTCTGCAGCGCCGTCGAGTCGGACTGGTCGGAGCCGCTGGTGGGAATGCCAAGCTCGGCGTAGAGGCGGGCGACGCCGCTCATGCCGGAGCCTCCGGCCGCGATGAAGTGAACGGGGCCGACCTCGGTGGCCGGGACGACCTCGATGGGGGTGAGGAGCATCAGTTGCCTTTCCTTCCGGCCGCGTCCAGGACGGCGCGGGCCATGCGCTCGGCCGCGTCCGAGGGATACATCCCCCGGCAGATCCCCGCCCTTCGGGCGAGTCCCCCGGGATCGGCGAACGCGTCGGTCACCAGCGTGCCGAGTCTAGCCGCGGAGAGGTCGGCGTCCTCGACGAGCCAGCCGCCGCCGGCCTCCACGAGGGACGCGGCGTTCCTTCCTTGCTCCCCGTTGCCCCACGGCAGCGGGACGAAGATCACCGGCAGGCCGCTGACCGAGGTCTCCATGACGGTGCCCGCGCCGGCGCGGCCCAGCATGAGGTCGGCCGCGGCGTAGGCGACGGCCATGTTCGAGACGAAGGCGACCGGCATGTAGCGCGCGCCCGACGGGTTCTCGACCACGACGTGTTGCGGACCGAAGTTCTTCGGGCCGAGGACGTGCAGGATCTGGATGCCCGCGGCGAGGATCTGGTCGCGGGCGCCGTCGACCGCGGTGTTGATGCTGACGGCGCCCTGCGAGCCGCCGCTGACCAGCAGCGTCGGGCGGTCCGGGTCGAGCCCGAACTCCGCGCGCGCCTCGGCCGGCGTCACCGTCGGGTGCGTGATCGCGCGGCTCATCGGCATCCCGACCAGCGTGCCGCCGCGCATGACGGTCTCCGGGAAGGTGGTGCCGACGAAGCGGGCCCACCGCGCGCCCACCTTGTTCGCGATGCCCGGCAGCTTGTTCGCCTCGTGAACCACGACGGGGATTCCGGAGAGCCGAGCGGCGACGTAGGCCGGCAGCGACACGTAACCGCCCACCCCGAAGAGCACGTCGGCGCCGGAGCGCTTCAGGATCCGGCGGGCCTGCCGCACCGACCTTGTCAGGGTGTAGGGCAGCTTCACCAAGTCGAGGTTGAGGGCGCGCGGCAGCGGGACCGGGTCGATCAGCGCGAGCTCAAGCCCGGCGGCCGGGATCACGGTGGTCTCGAGCCCCTTCTCCGTGCCGATGGCGAGCAGCCGGACGTCGGCCAGCGCCTCGAGAGCCTTGGCGGTCGCGATCAGGGGCGAGGTGTGGCCGGCGGTGCCGCCGCCGGCCAGCACGATGCTCGTGGACATCTGAGGATCAGTCCTCCTTGGAGGCCGCCATGACGCTCGTCATGCGCGGCCGCGACTTCGGTCTGCGCGACGCCCGGTAGGCGCGCGCCGTCGGCGTGTTGCGGGCGAGCGCCAGCAGGACCCCCGCCGCCATGAGCGAGGCCATGAGCGCGGAGCCGCCGTAAGACATGAACGGCAGCGGCACGCCCAATACCGGCAGCAGGTGCATGACGACCATGATGTTGATCACGGCCTGCGCCATGAACCAGCCCGTGATGCCGGCCGCGACGATCCGGTTGAACAGCTTGTCCGAGCGGAGCGCGACCTCGAGCCCCGCCCAGCCCAACAGCGCGAAGAGGCCGATCACGAGCAGGACGCCGAACAGGCCAAGCTCCTCGCCGATGACCGCGAAGATGTAGTCGGTGTGGGCGCCGGTCTTCAACCCGCCCCACTTCTGCTTGCTCGCGCCGAGCCCCGCGCCCCACCAGCCGCCGGAGGCCAGCGCGTACAGCGCCGCCATGGGCTGGCTGGAGAGGTCGGTGTTCGACTGCGGGTCGAGGAAGATCGAGATGCGGTTCATGCGGTTGCCCGAGCCGTAGACCAGCAGGCCGACAAGCGCGAGGGCCCCGGCGCCCAGCGGGGCGAGCACCCGCAGCGGGAAGCCGACGAACCACATGACGAGCACAAGGATCAAGCCGAGGATGAGGCCGGTGCCCAGGTCCTTGCCCGCGAGCACGAGGGCGACGATGAGCCCGCCGAACGGCAGCAGCGGCAGCGCCAGCTGCAGCGGCTCGTGGAGCCGACCCCGCTTGAGGTGGAACACGGTGCCGCACCAGACGATGAGCGCGAGCTTCGCGAACTCCGACGGCTGGATCTGCACCGGCCCGAAACGGAGCCAGTTCTGGTTGCCGCCGACGTCGACGCCGAGCGGGGTCAACACGAGGCCGAGCAGCACGACGGCGACCCCCCACGCGGCCCAGCCCATCCGGCGCAGCGCGTCCGGCGGCAGCAGCGCGAGCGCGACGGCGCCGACGAGCCCGACGCCCAGGGCCCCCGCCTGCTTGCCGAGGTAGTAGTACGGGCCGACGCCGCGGTCGAGCGCGATCACCGAGGACGCCGACAAGACCATCAGGAGGCCGAGGCCGCTGAGCACCGCGACGGAGGCGACGATGAAGTAGAAGGGGGCCATGGGAGAGGCCGCGAGCGTCCTCACCTGCTGCCAGGTGGTGACGCGGGCCGGGGCCGCGACGTCGATCGCCATCGGTTCCTCCTACCTCAGGTACCGCTCCACCGCCCCGGCGAAGAACTCGCCGCGGGCCGCGTAGCCGTCGAACATGTCCAAGCTGGCGCAGCCCGGGGAGAGCAGCACCGTGTCTCCGGGCTTGGCCATCGCCCCGGCAAGGGCGACGACCTCGTCCATCACGTCAGTGTGCGGGTTGTCGAGCACCCGGACGGGGACATCCGGCGCGTGTCGGGCCAGCGCGTCGGCGATCAGCCCCCGGTCGACCCCGATCACGACGGCGCCGCGCATCCGGTCGCGGTAGCGCGAGACCAGGTCGTCGAACGTCGTGCCCTTCGCCTGCCCTCCCGCGATCCACACGAAGGAGTCGTAGGCGCTCATGGCCGAGTTCGCGGCGTGCGGGTTGGTGGCCTTCGAGTCGTCGACCCAGACCACGCCGTCGGCCTCCGCGATCCGCTGGATCCGGTGCCCCGCGAGGTTCAGCTGCTTGAGGCCCTGCGCCACCGCCTGCGGCTTGACCCCGACGCTGCGGGCCAGCGCCGCGGCCGCCGTCGCGTTGGCGATGTTGTGCGGCGCATAGGGCTGGACGTCGGCCACCTTGGCCAGCTCGAGCGCGGAGGTCTGGCGCTGGGCGACGAACGCGCGGTCGACGATGAGGTCGTCGACGACGCCGATCATCGAGACGGCAGGAATCCCGGTGGTGAACCCGATGGCGCGGGCGCCCTCGGCGACCTCGGCTTCCTCGACCATCCGCTCGGTGGCCAGCTCCTCCGCGTTGTACACGCACGAGTGCGTGACGCCGCGGTAGATCTTCGCCTTGTCGGCGGCGTAGCGGTCCATGCCGGCTTCGCCCTCGTACCACTCGAGGTGGTCCTCGTGGAGGTTGAGCACGACCGCGGAGTGCAGCGGGACGTCGTTCATCCAGTGCAGTTGGAAGCTGGAGAGCTCGACGGCGAACGCGTCGTAGGCGACGTCGTCGAGGATCGCCTCGACGATGGGGCGGCCGATGTTGCCGACGGCGGCGGCCTTGCGCCCGTCGGCGATCAGCATCGACTCCAGCATCTGCGTGGTGGTGGTCTTTCCGTTGGTTCCGGTGATGCCGAGCCACGGGATGACCCTGTCCGGCTGCATCATGCGCCAGGCCAGCTCGGTCTCCCCCCAGACGGGTACGCCGTCGGCCCGCGCCTGGCGAAGCAGCGGCGCCGACGGGCGCCAGCCGGGCGAGGTGACGACCAGGTCGGTGCCCGGCGGCAGCGTCGCCGTCGCGCCCTTTCCGAGGCGGACGGTGACGTCGAGGGTCTCGAGCAGCAGCGCCTTGTCGGCGAACCCCTCGGACTCGTCGAGGACGGTCACGCGCGCGCCGAGCGACATCAGGCCGTCGGCCGCGGCGAAGCCGGAGACGCCGAGGCCCGCGACGACGACGGAGGCCTCCTGCCAGTTGGAGAGCCGGTTCGCGGTCCGGATCCAGTCGAGCGTCACTGCCCCACCACCCATTCCGCGTAGAAGACGCCCATGCCGAGCGCAACGCAGAGGCCGCAGATGATCCAGAACCGGATCACCACCGTGACCTCCTCCCAGCCCTTCAGCTCGAAGTGGTGGTGGATCGGCGACATCTTGAAGATGCGCTTACCCTTCGTCGCCTTGAAGTAGCTGACCTGCAGCGCGACCGAGCCGACCTCGATCACGAACAGGAGGCCGAGGATGACGAGCAGCAGCTGAGTGCGCGTCATGACCGACAGGCCGGCCAGCGCGGCGCCGATGGCCATGGAACCCGTGTCGCCCATGAAGATCTTGGCCGGCTTGGCGTTCCACCACAGGAAGCCGAAGCAGGCGCCGGCGAACGCGATGGCGACCATGGCGAGGTCGTTGGGGTCGCGCACCTCGTAGCAGCGCGGGCCCGCGGTCGAGGCGCGGCCGCACCACTGGTTGTACTGCCAGATGTTGACCAGGTTGTAGGCGGCGAACACCAGGGTCGCGCTGCCCGCGGCGAGGCCGTCGAGCCCGTCGGTGATGTTGACCGCGTTCGCCCAGCTCATGATCAGGAACGTGATGAAGACGATCGCGAGCACCAGCGGCAGCGTCAGCCACGGGATGTCGCGGAGGAACGAGATCGCCGGCGAGGCCGGGGTTTCCAAGCTCACCGTGTACAGCCATTTCGGTG
>CAYVWO010000071.1:2254-9606 GCA_964455495.1 uncultured Tessaracoccus sp. | reverse complement strand
GCCGTCGCGGCCGACGCCGTACTGCGCGAGCATCAGGTCGAAGACGGTGGTGACGAGCCTGTCGCCGAGGCGCCGGGCGGGGACGCCGCGGCGGACGATCGAGCCCTCGCCGCGCGGGTCCTCGAAGCACGGAAGGGCGACCTCGACGGCCTCGGCCGCGTCGTCGTCGATGAAGGTGAGGGCGGGCTGGATGTCGCCGAGGTCGAGGTTCCACTGGCCCGCGCCGTCCTCGGAGTAGCGGAAGCCCATGGAGCCGTTCGGGACCGCGGTGGTGCCGGTCGCCTTGTCCCACATCACCGTCTTGAACGCGGCGTCGCTGAGGTTCGAGAACTCGGGGAGGTCGGCCGCGGTGATGAACTTGCCCGCGGTGAGGCCGTGGCCGTCCGGGTGCTCGACCAGCGTGATCAGCATGCCGAGGTCGGTGTACTGCTTCACGTAGGAGTCGAAGTACTCGACCTTCCGGTCGACGAAGTTCTCCTTGAGGATCACGTGGCCCATGGCCATCGCGAGCGCCGCGTCGGTGCCCGCCTGCGCGCACAGCCACTCGTCGGCGAACTTCACGTTGTCGGCGTAGTCGGGGCTGACGGTGACGACCTTCGTGCCGCGGTAGCGCACCTCGGCCATCCAGTGGGCGTCGGGCGTGCGGGTCAGCGGGACGTTGGAGCCCCACATGATGAGGTAGCCGGCGTACCAGTCGTAGAAGCTGGTCATCGCGCCGCCGATGAGGTGCGTGAAGCGCGTGCCGACGGCGTGGCTGACCATGCTCATCGCCGGGATCGGCGAGAACGAGACGCAGCGGTCCGGGCCGTAGTTCTTGATGGTGTTGATGTAGGACGCCGCGGCGATCTCGAGCGCCTCGTCCCAGCTGATCCGCACCAGGCCGCCCTTGCCGCGCGCCTGCTGGTAGCGGCGGCGCGTGACCGGGTCGGTGGAGATCTCGCGGAAGGCCTCGACGGGGTCCCCCAGTCGCTTCTTGGCCTCGCGGTACATCTCCATCAGCACGCCGCGGCCGTACGGGTAGCGCACGCGCGTCGGCGAGTAGGTGTACCAGGAGAAGGCCGCGCCGCGGGGGCAGCCGCGGGGCTCGTACTCCGGGCGGTCGGGGCCGGTGGTCGGGTAGTCCGTCTGCTGCGACTCCCAGGTGATGATGCCGTCCTTGACGTACACCTTCCAGGAGCACGAGCCGGTGCAGTTGACGCCGTGCGTGGAGCGGACCACCTTGTCGTGGCTCCACCGGTCGCGGTAGAACACGTCGCCCGCGCGGCCGCCCTTGCGGAAGACGGCCCGGCCGTCGTCGGTTTCGTCCCAATCGGTGAAGAAGCGGCCAAGCTTCAGGAGCGCATCCGATGCCGGGCCGTCGAGTCGAGCAGTCTGGTCCATGGTTGACAGCTTTGCATAGAACCTTCGTGCAAAACACGAAAACTGAGGCATCTACGACAACTTGTCGGACCTTTTTTTGGGCCAATCGCAGATGCGGAACATTTTGGCCTTTAGTTCCGCGTTATCGGAGGAATAACGCCACTTATTTTCGCAACTTCGGGAGTATCTAAATCTCTAGTCGTGGGCTCTGGCGCGGGTATTCGGGAAACGTCGAGGGGGCGCATGAGCCGGCGCACCGAGCCGCCCGGTTCGTCGCCGAGCGCGCCCACGAGAGCCGCGAGCGCGGCGCCCCGGTAGCGGCCGGCCAGGTACTGCGGCCACCCCTCGTCGTCCTCGAGGACGACGCCGTCGGGCCCGGTCGGGGATGCGGCAAGGAGCGCGACGACGGCGGCGGGGTCGGCCAGGTCCCCGGCCAGGACCAGGGCCTCGTCGACGGCGCCCAACTCGGGAAGGGCGGCGGCGATGCCCGCGACGGGGCCGCCGAACGGGGGATCCTCGCGGCGGAACGCGGTCCGCTCGTCGCCGGCCCAGCCGTCCGGGCGGTCCCCCGCGACGACGACGGCCTCGGCCCATGTCCACGCCGCGTCGACGGCGCGGGCAAGCAGGGTCCGGCCGTCGAGCAGCAGCGCGAGCTTGTCGGTGCCCATCCGCGACGAGCGCCCGCCGCCAAGGACGATGGCCCCGCGGGCGGGCACCGGCCTATCCCCCGGCGAAGGGGGGAAGGACATCGACGCGGGAAACGCCGTCGAGGCTGGCGGAGCGGTCCGAGACGCGCGCGCCGTCGGCAAGCAGCGAGCTGACGTTCAGCACCTCGGCGAGACGGTCGTTGCCCGCGCCGAGCTGGTCGACGAGCGCGGCGACGGTGCCGGCGCCGGAGACGCTGAGCGACTCGGCGCCGGCGGCCTCCGCCGCTCCCGCGAAGAACCTGACCTCCATGTGGGTCCCCTTTCCTGCCCCGGTCATCCGCCGATGGCGCTCATGGTGCGGGCCGGTTGCACGAAGCCCGCATCGTCGATCCCGTGGGCGCGCGGCTTGCCCCACTGGGCGGCCGCCCAGGCGGCGGCCAGGTCGTCGTCGGAGCCGCCGCCGCGCAGGATGGCGCGGAGGTCGGACTCCTCCTGGGAGAAGAGGCAGCTGCGGATCTGGCCGTCGGACGTGAGCCGCGTCCTGTCGCAGGCGCCGCAGAACGGGTGCGTGACCGAGGCGATGACGCCGAGTTCGCCGCCGGGATGTCCCTCGCCGGGCGCGACCCGCCACAGCTCCGCGGGCGCCGCCCCCCGGGGTTCGACGGCGGGCGAGAGGTCGAACGCCTCGCCGAGCGCGCCGAGGATCTCCGCGGCGGTGACCATGTCGTCGCGGCGCCACTCGCCCGAGGGCCCGAGCGGCATCTGCTCGATGAACCGCAGCTGATAGCCGCGGGCGAGGCAGAACCGGGCGAGCGGGACGACGTCGGCCTCATTGGCGCCGCGCATTACGACGGCGTTGATCTTGACCTGGCTGTGGCCCGCCGCGTCGGCGGCGGCTATGCCCGCGAGCACGTCGTCGAGCCGGTCGCGGCGGGAGAGGCGGGCGTAGCGCTCGCGGTCGAGGGAGTCGAGGGAGATGTTGACGCGGTCAAGCCCCGCGGCCTTGAGCCCGGCGGCGCGCCGGTCGAGGCCGAGCCCGTTGGTGGTGAGCGCCAGCTCGGGGCGGCCGCGCCCGCCGCGCAGGGCGGCGGCGCCCGCGACGATGCGCTCCAGCCCCCTGCGCAGCAGCGGCTCGCCGCCCGTGAACCGGACGCGGGTCACGCCCAGGCGCTCGACGGCCACGCCCAGCAGGCGAAGCACCTCGTCGTCGGTCAGGGTCTCCTCGGTCGGCAGCCACTGGAGACCCTCGGCCGGCATGCAGTAGCTGCAGCGCAGGTTGCACCGGTCGGTCAGGGAGACGCGCAGGTCGCGCGCCACCCGGCCATGCCGGTCGGCCAATTCTCCGAGGAACACGGTTTTAACCCTACCCCGAGTCCCCTCTCAACCGACATGTCTGGATATTCGCGCGCAATCCGGCCCTCGCTTAGCCCGGGGGTGCCGATTCTGGGAGTTTGCCCTAATGCCACAATGTCCTCGTGAAGACAACCCAGCAGCACGGCCTGGGCCCCACACGCGCCCGCGTGTTGTCACTTCTGCAGGGCGCGACGGCGCCTTTGTCCGTCAATGACCTCGCCACGGAGCTTGGCCTGCACCGCAACTCCGCGCGCTTCCACCTCGACGCCCTCGTGTCAGCGGGCTACGCCGAACGCGCCGTCGTCGCCTCCGGCGCGCAGGGGCGCCCGCCGCTGCTCTACGCGGCAACGCAGGCCTCGCCCACGCTCGGCAGCACGCACCTCCTGGAGCTCGCCGACGTGCTCCTCGCCCACGTGTCCGCCACCTCCCCCGACCCCGTCGCCGCCACCCGAACGGCCGGATGCGCCTGGGGCGCCCAGGTCGCCGACGACGGGCTGCCGGCGTGCGATCTCGTCCCAGAACTCACCCGCCACCTCGCCGAGCGCGGCTTCGGCACCGAGCTGGACGGCGACACCCTGACGTTCCGGCGCTGCCCGTTCCGCGGCGCCGTCGGCGGATCCCGGATGCCGCTGGTCTGCGCCATCCACCAGGGCTTCCTCGACGGCTACCTGGAGGCCAGCGGCGCGGAGCTTGAGGCCGGGGAGCTTCAGGTCGGCCCCGAGGTCTGCACGGCGACCGTCACCGCGCGCTGAGTTGACCCCGCGAACACCCCATCTCGCGAGGTCGCTATCCTTGGACAGGTCATCCGTCGGCGGGGTTGCCGGCACTGCCAAAGGAGTCAGACTTGTCGAGCAAGACCGTGATCGTGGGTTCAACCGTCGGCCTGCACGCCCGCCCCGCGGCAGTCATCGCCGCGGCGGCGACCGAGTACGAGGACCCCGTCTTCCTGTCGTTCGGCGGGAACTCCGTATCGGCGGCGTCGACCCTGCTGATCATGTCGCTCGGGGCTGAGCACCGCGCCGAGGTCACCGTCGAGTCCGAGAACGCGGCGGCTGTGGAGCGCCTCGCAAGCCTGATCGAGCAGAACCTCGACGACTAACGCGCCCCTTGAGCCAGGCACACGCGCGAAGCGCCGTGCCTGCGTCGAAAGGCCTGGCACCCGGTCTGGGGACTTGATCCAGCGGTCAGGCGCTTCGACGCGGTAGCGGTCGACTCCGTCGACGCAACCGGCTCAACGAGCGTTTTGTGCCGCGATCGCCTCGCGGACCTCTTCCATGTCGAGCGCGAGAACGGCCTCGACCACCTCGACGAACTCCTTCTCGCGCAGCGCGCCGGGCTGCGCGAACACGATCACCCCGTCGCGCAGCGCCATCAGCGTCGGGATGGAGTTGATCTCGAATCCGGCGGCGAGCTCGCGCTGCTGCTCGGTGTTGACCTTGCCGAAGACCGCGTCGGGGTACTTCTCCGACACGCGCTCGAACACCGGCCCGAACATGCGACACGGCGCGCACCATTCCGCCCAGAAGTCGAGGAGCACGACGCCGTTGTTCTCGACGGTCTCGGTCAGGTTTTCCTTGGTGATCTCAACGGTAGCCATAGCACGAGCATACCCCTAGGGGTATAAGGTGCAACTTCGACGCTCGTCAGGGCTAACCACGAGCGGGGGTGAGGTGCTGCAGGAGCAGGGCCTCGGCGAGGATCGCCTTCGCGAGGTCGGCCAGGTCGAGGGACTCGTCGATGCCGTGCATCCGCGACGTCGGGTCGACGACCGCAGTCACCAGCACGAGGGCGCCCGGGTTGCGGGCCTCGAACTCGGCGACGATGGGGATCGAGCCGCCGCAGCCCATCTGGACCGCCTCGACGCCGAACGCCTCGCGGAAGGCCGCGAGCGCGGCCTTGGCCCGCTCGCCGCCCAGGTCGATGACGCCGCCCTCTCCGCCCTGGCCAAGCTCTACCTCGACGCGCGCGCCCCACGGTGCGTGGGAGGCGAGATGCGCGCGGAGGGCCTCTCCGGCACGAACAGGGTCGTCGCCGGGCGCGATCCGCACGCTGACCTTCGCCCGCGCCGTCGGGATCAGCGTGTTGGAGGCGTCCTTGACGGGGGTCGCGTCGATGGCTAGCACCGATGCCGAAGGCTTGGTCCACATGCGCGCGGACCGCGTCCCGTCGCCTATCCACTCCACGCCGTCGAGGACCCCGGTCTCGGCTCGGAGCCGGTCCTCGTCGTACTCGACCTCGGGGTCCGACGCGGCGGCGAGGCCCTCGATGGCGACATTTCCTCGCTCGTCGTGCAGCGTGGCGAGCAGGCGGCAGAGCGCCGTCAGCGCGTCGGGCACGACGCCGCCGAACTGCCCCGAGTGCAGGCCGGTCTCCAGGGTCGAGACGGTGACGACGGCGTCGACCAGCCCTCGCAGCGTGGTGGTGAGGGACGGCTCCCCGACGCTCCAGTTGACCGAGTCCGCGATGACGAACACGTCCGCCGACAGCCTCGCCGCGTTGTCGTCGAGGAGGGCCCCCATCGTCGGGGAGCCGATCTCCTCCTCGCCCTCCACGAAGACCTTGACGCCCACCGGCGGGCGCCCGTCGAACGCGCGCAGCACCCCGAGATGGACCGCGATCCCGCCCTTGTCGTCGGCGGAGCCGCGGGCGTAGAGGCGCCCGTCGCGCTCCGTCGGCGCGAACGCGGGCGAGGCCCAGGCCGTCTCGTCGCCGGTGGGCTGCACGTCGTAGTGCGCGTACAGCAGCACCGTGGGCGCGCCCTCGGGGGCCGGGTAGTGGCCGTACACCGCAGGCTTGCCGCCCGGCGCCTGCAGCAGCTCGACCTCCGGGCACCCGGCCCCGCGCAGCAGGTCGGCGACGGCGTCGGCGGCGGCCAGGACGTCGTCGTCGTGCTCCGGCTGCGACGACACCGAAGGGATCCTGATCAGCGCGTCGAGGTCGGCGAGGACCGAGGGCAGGGCAGCGGAGACGGCGTCGCGAATGGTCATGTGGTCACCCTAGCCCGCTCCTTGATCCAGGCCCCGCGCGGAGCGCCGGGCCGGTGTCGAAAGGCTTATCCTGAGGCGGTTCACTTCAGAAAAACCGAAGTTATAGCCTCGATGCATGAAGCAACCGCCGCCGACGCTGTCGCCCTTGCTTCGCTCGGACCTGCAAGGCGACCTCCTCAGCGCGCTCTATCTCGCGCCGGGCGAGGAGAACTCGCTCACCGACCTCGCACGTCGGCTCAACGCGGGGCTGACCACCGTCCACACCGAGGTGGAGCGGTTGGCGACGGCGGGGCTCATCGTCGACCGCAGGGTCGGCCGCACCCGGTTGGTCCGCGCCAACCTCGAGCACCCGCTCGTCCCCGCGCTCACCGAGCTGCTGACGCTGACCTACGGGCCCGCAACGCTGCTGCCGCGCCTGCTGCGCTCGGTGCGGGGGGTCGAGCGCGCCTACCTCGTCGGGCCCTGGGCCGCGCGCCGCGGCGGCGAGCCCGGCGCGTTCCCGCAGCGCATTGACGTCGTACTGGTGGGCGACGTTCCCGAACGAACCGCGGCGCGCGTGAGCGCCGCGGCCTCCAAAGCGCTGCTGCGCGACGTCGCGGTCACCGTGCTCGCACCGTCGGACTGGTGCCCCGACGGCGAGCCCGCCGTCGAGCTGGCGCTGAGCGCCTAGATGACCGCTGGTTGAGCCGCCGCACGAGGCGCCAGCCGAGTCGGCGCGTCGAGACCAATAAGCCCGCGTTCAGCCGAGAGCCGCGGGGATCGGGGCGAGCCAGACGTCACGGGCCTCGTCGAGGCCAAGGCTGAGGACGCCGAAGTCGAGCACGGGCTCTGCGGTCACCTCGCCGACGCGGGTCACCGGCACGCCGCGCTCCGCGCAGAGGGCCAGGAACTCGTCGACCTTGTCCCCCGGCAGGGAGACGACGGCGCGCGCGGCGGACTCCGCGAACAGCGCGACCGTCGGGTCGTCCCCGGGCAGCGAGACCCGGAATCCCACGCCGCCGCGGAA
>CAYVWO010000071.1:0-2244 GCA_964455495.1 uncultured Tessaracoccus sp. | reverse complement strand
GCGTGCCATGCCGCCAGCACGGTCTGTAAATCGGCGTCGTCGCCCGGCAGCGAGACGCGGAACCCGAGGTTGCCGCGGAACGCCGACTCGGCGAGCGTGACGGCGAGGCCGCCCTCGCTGACGTCGTGCGCCGACGACACCAGGCCCCGGCGCGCGGCCTCGCCCATGACCCCGGCGAGCGCGGCCTCGGCCGCGAGCACGACCGCGGGCGGCATGCCGCCGAGGTGGCCGTCGTGGACCGCGGCCTCCCAGATCGAGCCGGAGAGCTCCTCGCGGGTGTCGCCGAGCAGGAGGATCGCCTCGCCGGGCGCGGTGAATCCGGCGCGAATCCGGGTGGCCACGTCGTCGATCACGCCGAGGACGCCGATGGTGGGGGTCGGCAGGATGGGGGTGCTCGCCGTCTGGTTGTAGAGGCTGACGTTGCCGCCGGTGACGGGGACGCCGAGCTCGCGGCAGCCGTCGACGAGGCCGAGGATGGCCTCCGCGAACTGCCACATGACCTCGGGGTCCTCCGGGGAGCCGAAGTTCAGGCAGTCGGTTATGGCGACGGGCTCGGCGCCGGTGACGGCGACGTTGCGGTAGGCCTCGGCGAGCGACAGCTGCGCGCCCAGGTAGGGGTTGAGGTACGAGAAGCGCGAGTTCGCGTCGAGCGACAGCGCGATGCCCAGCCCCGTCTCCTCGTCGATGCGCAGCATGCCCGAGTCCTCGGGCTGGGCGAGGACGGTGTTGCCGCGGACGTAGCGGTCGTACTGCTGCGTGACCCAGGTCTTGTCGGCGACGTTCGGGTGGCCGAGGACGGCGAACAGCGCGGCGCGCAGTCCCTCGGGGCTGTTGTCGCGGGGCAGGGCCTCGGCGCGGTCGGCGTTGACGCCGTCGAGCCAGGCCGGGCGGTGGTAGGGGCGCTCGTAGACCGGGCCCTCGTGCGCGACGGTCTTGGGGTCGACGTCGACGATGGTCTCGCCGTGCCACTGGATGATGAGGCGGTCGCCCTCGATGACCTCGCCGACAGTGGTGGCGAGCACGTCCCACTTGCGGCAGATCTCCATGAAGCGCTCGACGTTGGCCGGCTCGACGACCGCCATCATCCGCTCCTGGGACTCGCTCATGAGGATCTCCTCGGGCGCGAGGTTGGGGTCGCGGAGCGGGACGAGGTCGAGGTTGACGAACATGCCGCCGTCGCCCGCGGACGCGAGCTCGGAGGTGGCGCAGGAGATGCCCGCCGCGCCGAAGTCCTGGATGCCGTTGATGATGCCGGCCTGGAACAGCTCGAGCGTGCACTCGATCAGCAGCTTCTCCATGAACGGGTCGCCGACCTGCACGCTGGGCCGCTTGGCCGGGCCGGTCTCGTCGAAGGTCTCGGAGGCGAGGATCGAGGCGCCGCCGATGCCGTCGCCGCCGGTGGCCGCGCCGAACAGGATCACCTGGTTGCCGACGCCGGAGGCGTGGGCGAGGTGCAGGTCCTCGTGGCGGAGGACGCCGACGCAGAGCGCGTTGACGAGGGGGTTGCCGAGGTAGGTGCGGTCGAACTGGACCTCGCCGCCGATGTTGGGCAGGCCTAGGCAGTTGCCGTAGCCGCCGACGCCGTGGACGACGCCGGGCAGGACGCGCTTGGTGTCGGGCTCGTCGAGGGGGCCGAAGCGCAGGGAGTCCATGACGCCGATCGGCCGAGCGCCCATCGCGAGGATGTCGCGGACGATGCCGCCGACGCCGGTGGCCGCGCCCTGGTACGGCTCGACGTAGGACGGGTGGTTATGCGACTCGGCCTTGAAGGTGACGGCGTAGCCCTGGCCGATGTCGACGACGCCGGCGTTCTCGCCGATGCCCGCGAGCAGCGGCCCGCGCGGCGTCTCCTGGCTGAGGGCCCCGAACTTCTTCAGGTGCACCTTGGAGGACTTGTAGGAGCAGTGCTCGGACCACATGACGGAGTACATGGCCAGCTCCGCGGAGGTGGGCCGGCGCCCGAGGATCTCGCGGATCCGGGCGTACTCGTCGTCCTTCACTCCGAGCGCGCCGTAGGGCTGCTCAAGCTCAGGGGTTTGGATCGCGTGCTCAACGGTGTCTGCCACGGGGGCCAATCTACCGGTGCCGCCCTCGTGAGGCTCAATTCAGCCTCCGCGATGGTCCGCTAACCGGAGCATCCGGCGTCCGGGATCAGGCGCGGACGCTCAGGAACTGAAGCACCGACGCGAAGAACCGCGCGCCGTCCGTCGAACATATTCATCACCATGTTTGGGAGGTGGCGGA
>CAYVWO010000070.1:852-9630 GCA_964455495.1 uncultured Tessaracoccus sp. | reverse complement strand
CGCGCTCGAGCAGCTCGTCGAGCGAGTCGCACTTGACCGCGTTGCCGAGGGCGAGGCGGTCGGCGATGTCGTAGAACAGCACCCGCATGCCGAGCGCCTCCGCGAGCACGGACAGCTGGGCGCCGATGTTGCCGTAGCCGACGAGGCCCAGCGTGCGACCGCGGACCTCGTGCGAGCCGACGGCGCTCTTGTCCCACACGCCCGCGTGCATGTCGCGGTTGCGGTCGCTCAGGCGGCGCGCGAGCGCGATGATCTCGCAGATAGCCCGCTCGACCACCGAACGGGTGTTGGAATAGGGCGCGTTGAAGACGGCGACGCCAGCCTCGGTGGCCGCGTCGAGGTCGATCTGGTTGGTTCCGATGCAGAACGCGCCGACGGCGCGCAGCCCCGTGGCGGCGTCGAGCACGCGCTTGGTCACCTGCGTGCGCGACCGGATGCCGAGGTAGTCGACGCCCTGGAGGGCCTCGATCAGGTCGTCCTCAGACAGCGCCTCGGTCGCCATGGTGACCTCGAAGCCGCGGCCCTTGAGCAGCCTCTCGGCGTCGGCGTGGATGTTCTCGAGTAGCAGTGCCTTCACGCGCCGAGATACTACCGCGTACCGACCCCGGATTCCTTGGCAGCCGGGACGACGAGCAACGCCACGAGCGAAACGAGCCCGACGACGAGGAGCGCCTTGAGGACGCCGACGTGGTCGCCGAGGAAGCCGAGCAGCGGCGGGCCGCCGAGGAAGGCTCCGTAGCCGATGGTGGACACGACGCTGATCCGCATCGGGGCGCGGGCGGGATCGTCGGCGGCGGCCGACATCCCGACGGGGAACCCGAGGCTGGCCCCGACGCCCCAGACCGCTGCGCCGACGAACGCCAGCGGCGCGGGGGCGAACACCACGAGGAGGCAGCCGACGATCGCGAGCACGAACATCAGGCGGAGCACGGCGACGCGCCCGTAGCGGTCGAGCAGCACGGTGCCGAAGACCCGGCCGGCGGTCATGAACGTGAGGAACACGGCGAGGGCGACGACCCCGAGGGCGTTGTCGATGCCGTGCCCGTCCACGAAGGCGACGGCCATCCAGTCGTTCGCGGTGCCCTCGGTGAAGGCCGCGGCGAGCACCATGAGGCCGATCAGCAGCGTCCGGGGCTCGCCCCACGCGGAGCCGCTGGGAGCGGCGTCCTCCCCCCGGTCCTTGGCGGGCGCGCCGGCCTCGCCGGAGGCCGAGAGGAAGGGGCCGGTGGCCGCGAGCGCGGCCGCGGCGACGACCACGGCGACGACCACGATGTGGGCGAAGATCGGGATGCGGAGCGCGACGATGCCGGCCCCGACGAGCGCGCCCACGACGGTCCCGCCGCTGAACGCCGCGTGGAACCACGGCATGATCGCCCGGCCGACGCCTCGCTCGACGACGGTGCCCTCGAGGTTCTGCGCCACGTCCCAGATCCCGTTGCCGAGGCCGAGCAGGAGAAGCCCGGGGAGGGCGAGATACATGGAGCCGCCGACGTCAACCGCCAGCGCCGCGAGGACGAGACCGGGAACCGTGATCAAGATGGCGAGGCGCACGGTGTTCTTCGCGCCGATGCGGCTGCTGATCCATCCCGCCGTCGGCAGGCCGACGAGGGCCCCGACGGAGATCGAGAGCAGCAGCACGCTGAGCTGACCCGGGGTGAGCTGCAGGAGGTCCTTCACGTCGGGGACGCGCGCCATCCAGGACGCGAGCGCGAACCCGTTGGCGGCGAACACCGCGAACAACCCGTTGCGCGCCCGAATGGCGCGCGTCATGTTGATGGTCTCTGTCACAGGCTGAGGGTAGCGTCGATCAGGGCACGGGTGTATTCGTGCCGCGGCGCGCGGAGGACGACGTCGACCGGGCCCTCCTCGACGACCTCGCCCGCGCACACCACGACGATGCGCTGGCAGAGGTGCCGAACGACGGCGAGGTCGTGCGAGACGAGGACGAGGGTCAGCGCCCGCTCGCGCACCTCGTCGGCCAGCAGGTTGAGGACCTGGGCCCGCACGGACACGTCCAGCGCGGAGACGGGCTCGTCGGCGACCAGCAGCGCCGGATCGGAGACCAACGCGCGCGCGATAGCCGCGCGCTGGCGCTGGCCGCCGGAGAGCTGATGGGGGAACCGGCGCAGCAGCTCGGGTTCCAGCCCCACCCCGAGCGCCGCGGCGTCGAGGACGGCGGGCGTGGCGGCCGGGACGTCGCCCCTGCGGCGCAGCACGGGCGAGCGCAGCGGCTCGGCGATGATGTCGGCCAGGCGCATCCGCGGGTTGAGCGAGGAGTTGGGGTCTTGCATGACCATCGATGCCGACGCGCGCAGCCAGCCGCGCTGCCGCTCGCGCAGCCCGACGATGGAGCGGCCCTGGAACGACACGTCGCCGGCCGAGGGCCGCAGCAGCCCAAGCATGAGCCGGGCCATGGTCGTCTTGCCCGACCCCGAGCCGCCGACGATCCCAACACGCTCGCCCGCCTCGATGGCCAGCGTGACATCGCGGAGCGCGACGAACGAGACGCCGGAGCGACGGTACGTGGCGGTCGCCCCTGTCAGCTCCACGAGGCTCATGCGTCGCCTCCCGGCCGGTAGTAGTCGGCGACGCTTGGCAACCGGTCCCCCGGCGCCACGCCCTCGATGCGGGCGGACGCGATCAGGCCGCGCGTGTAAAGGTGCTGCGGATCGGCGATCAGCCGCTCGATGGGGCCCTCCTCGACGATGCGGCCCTCCAGCATCACCGCCGCCCGCTGACAGACCTCTCGCACGACGGCGAGGTCGTGCGAGACGAAGACCGTGGCGCGGTCGGCCAGCTGCTCGGCAAGCAGCCTAAGGATCTGGCGCTGCACGATCACATCGAGCGCGGTGGTCGGCTCGTCGCAGAGCACGAGGTCGGGCCGGTTGGCGAGCGCCATCGCAATGAGCGCCCGCTGCCGCTGCCCGCCGGAGAGCTCGTGCGGGAAGGACCGCGCGATCCGGTCGGGCTGCTCGATGCCGACCCTCCCGAGCCACTCCACGACGCCGTCTCGGATCGAGCCTCGACGATCGGTGTGATGCAGCGCGACGACCTCGCCCAGCTGCCTGCCGACCCGCATCGTCGGGTCCAACGCCGTCATCGGCTCCTGGAAGACCATGGACATGCGGTCGCCCCGCAGTGCACGCCGGTCCCGCTCGGGCATCCCGAGCAGCTCCACGCCGTCGAACCGGATGGAGCCGGTGACCTCCGCGTGTTCGGGGAGCAGGCCCATGATCGCGAGCGCCGTGACGGACTTGCCCGAGCCGGACTGCCCGATGATGCCGAGTCGATCCGTGGAGTCGAGCGAGAACGAGATGCCGTCGACGGCGACGGCGCGGCTCCGCCCGAAGCGGACGGTCAGGTCGGTGACCTCAAGCAGGCTCACGTGACCTCCCTCAGGCGCGGGTCGAGCAGGTCGCGGAGGCCGTCGCCCAGCAGGTTGAATCCCAGCGTCGCGACGGCGATCGCGAGGCCCGGCCACAGCGCGAGCAGCGGCTCGCTGAACAGGTAGTCCTGCGCCTCGCGCAGCATCCGCCCCCAGGTGGGCTGGTCGGGTCCCGAGCCGAGACCCAGGTAGCTGAGCCCCGCCTCGGCGAGGATCGCGATGCCGAAGCTGACCGAGGCCTGCACGCCGAGCACCGGCGCGATGTTCGGCAGCACGTGCCGAGCGGCGACGGTCGGCGTCGGGGTGCCGCTGAGCCGCGCGGCCTCGATGTAGCCCTGGCTCATCACCTGCAGCGTCGCGGCGCGCGCGATCCGCACGAACGCCGGGATCGTGGCGAGGCTGATGGCCATCATCGCGGTCCATGTGGAACCGCCGAGCGCCGCGGCGAACAGGATGGCGAGCAGGAGCGCGGGGAACCCGTAGAGGATGTCTGCCAGCCGCAGCGGCAGCTCGCTCATCCACCCCCGCGTCATGCCCGCGAACACCCCGAGCGGGACGCCGACGGTGGCGGCCCCCGCCACGGAGAAGACGCCGACGAGCAGACAGATCCGGGCCCCGCTCATGATCCTCGACAGCACGTCGGCGCCGAAGCCGTCGGTGCCGAGCACGTGCGGCCACCCCGGGGGAAGCAGCAGGTCGTCGCTGATCGCCGTCGGGTCGAAGGGCGTCCACAGCACCCCGAACAGCGCGAGGACGACGACCAGGCCGATGCAGCCGAGGCCGAGGAGCAGCGTCGCGTGCCTCATGCCGCCTCCGCCCTGCGCCGGACCCGCGGGTCGACAAGCTGGTAGGCGACGTCGACCAGGAAGTTGATCAGCAGCACGGACCAGACCAGCAGCAGGACGATGGCCTGGACGACGTTCAGGTCGCGCTTGGCGACCGACTGCAGCAGCGTCAAGCCGAGCCCCGGCAACGCGAACACCTGCTCGATGATGATGGCGCCAACCAGCAGCGTCGCGAGCTGGAGTCCGATGACGGTGAGAAGCGAGATGCCGACGTTGCGCAGCCCGTGGCGCCACAACGCGCCCGCGCGCGACCATCCGACGGCGCGGGCGGTCCGGAAGTAGTCCTCGTGCGTGACGTCGATGACCGCGCTGCGCACGTAGCGGGAGATCACTGAGGCCTGGACGAGGGCGAGCGAGGTGACGGGAAGGACGAGGTGCTGGGCCCATTTGCCCAGCGAGTCCCAGTAGGAGACGTAGCCGCCCGCCGGCAGCCAGCGCAGCTTGATCGCGAACACGATGACGAGCCAGATGCCGGCCCAGAAGGTGGGGATCGCGAGGCCGACCTGCGAGAGCGCGGAGGCGATCGCGCCGTCGAGGTGGCGCCGTCGCACGGCCGCGTACGCTCCGACCGGCAGGGCGAAGAGGACGGCGAACAGCATCCCCAAGACGACCAGGGACACCGTCACCTCGAGCCGCGCCGCTATGAGGGGCGCGACGGCGCGGCGGCCGCCCAGGAACGACGTCCCGAAGTCGAACCGCAGCGCTCCCCCGACCCACTCGAGGTAGCGCTCGAGGAACGGTCGGTTCAGCCCGAGCTGCTCGCGGAGGGCGGCCGCCTCCCCCGGGGCCGCGTTGGTGCCGAGGATGATCTGGGCGATGTCGCCGGGCAGCGCGTTGGTGGCCGCGAAGATCAGCAGCGAAGCGACGAGCAGGCTCGCGGCCAGCCACGCCGCGCGCGCGCCGATGCGCCCAAGCACCGCCATGACGAGGAGATCAGTCGCGCGAGGCGAGCGTCGTCAGGTCGAAGGCGAGGCTGACTCGGTTGTCCTGCACGCCGGAGATCTCGGCCGACGCCACGGTGATGTTGGGCAGCAGGAACAGCCAGTCGGCGGCCGCGTCGTCGGCAAGCAGCCGCGCGGCCTCCTTGAGCTTGGAGATCTGCTCCTCGTCCGTGCCGACGTCGCCCTCGGCCATCAGCCGCTGGAACTCCGCGTTGTGGTAGTTCCAGTAGTAGTCCTCGAGGGCGAAGGCGCGGAGGTCCCGAGGCTCGACGTGCGCGACGATGGTCATGTCGTAGTCGCGCTTCGTGTAGACGAAGTCGAGCCAATCCGCGAACTGGAGCGTGTCGAGCTCCAGGGTGATGCCAACCTCCGCCAGTTGCGCGACGAGGAAGCGCCCGATCGACGGGCCGTAGGCGAGCGCCGGAACGCGAAGGCGCAGCGTGAGCCCGTCCTCGTAGCCTGCGTCGGCGAGCAGCTGCTTGGCCTTCGCCTGGTCGAACGGGTAGGTGTTCGACAGGTCCTCGAACCATGGGTCGGTGGGCGGGACCATGGAGCCGATCAGCTCGCCCTTGCCCGCCCAGGTGGCCTTGACGAGGGCCTTGCGGTCAATGGCGTGGTTGATCGCTTGGCGCACCTCGAGCTTCGAGAGCGCCTCGTTCTCGTGATTGAAGCCGAGCACGACCTCGCCGTTGGTGACCCCCTCGTGGACCGAGAACCTCGACGTGTCGGAGAACTCGCCGATGGTCTGCGGCAGCGTCAGGTTGGTGATCAGGTCCAGCTGCCCCGAGAGCAGGGCCGCGTTCATGGCGTTTGCGTCCGCGTAGTAGCGGAAGTTGACCTCGTCGAAGCGGGCGGGGGTTCCCCAGTAGCCGTCGTTGGCGCTCAGCTGCACGAGGTTGCCCTGGTCCCAGTTGGCGAACTGGTAGGGGCCGGAACCCGCCGACTCCGTCGAGAAGTCGCCCTTGTACGCGGGGTCGGTGATGATGCCCGCGGGGCCGGTCAGCTCGTACAGCCACTGGTGGGACGGGCGCGACAGCGTGACGACGACCGTCTTCGCGTCGGTCGCCACGATGGTGTCGGCCGGGTCCCAGGCGCTGCGGATCTGGTTCGTCGCCGTGTCGCTGCGCGCCCGCTCAAAGCTGGCGACGACGGCGTCGGCCGAGACCGGTGCGCCCGAGGCGAACTTTGCCTTCGGGTCGAGGGTGAAGGTGTAGGTGAGCAGGTCGTCGGAACGGGTCCATCCCTGCGCGAGCAGGGGCTTGATCTCGCCCTCCGAGTCGAGCTTCAGAAGCGTCTCGTAGACGTTGTAGAGCAACACGTAGGCGGTGCCTGCGCCGGAGACGGTGATCATGTCGAGCCCCTCGGGCTCCAGGTTGTCGCCGATGTTCAACACCCGCGTGTCCTCGCCCGGGTCGACGGGACGGGTACAGGCCGCGACCGAGAAGGCCAAGGCGAGGGTGAGTAACAGGCCCACCCACCTGCGTGCAGTGCGCATCGTCTTCGTCGTTTCCTTCCGGACGTTTTCAGGCCGAAGCCAGTCTATCCGGACGGCGACCCGCCAAGCCCCGCCGCGGCTTTCGCCGTCGGCGCAATCGGACCGGGCATGATTGTCCTCATGACTGACCAGCCCAGGCGCGCGCTCTCGTGGCCCGGGAGGACGCTCAAGCACGCGTCGCTGCGCGCGTTCGACCTGTCCGAACGGACGGCGAAGGCCGGCTGGCGTTCTCAGCAGCTCAGGGTGAGGCGCTGGCGATCCCGGCTGTTCATGATCGTCCAGATCTCCGTCGCCGCGGGCGTCTCCTGGGGCATCGCCCGCTACGGGCTGGGCCACGAGTCGCCGTTCCTCGCCACCGTCGCCGCCATCATCTGCCTCGGCTTCTCGTTCGGCCAGCGGCTGGGCCGCGTCGTCGAGGTCGCCGTAGGCGTCACCGTCGGCGTCGCGATCGGCGACCTCTTCGTGCACTTCTTCGGCACCGGCGTGTGGCAGATCATGCTCGTCATCGGCGTCGCGCTCTCGGTGGCCACGTGGCTCGGGGCGCGGACGCTGATGGTGACCCAGGCTGCGGTTCAGGCTGCGACGGTGCTGACCGTCGCCGCGCCTGGGATCGAGGCCGGCGTCGACCGCTGGCTCGACGCCCTGATCGGGTGCACGGTCGCGCTGGTGTTCGCGACGGTGGCGCCGACGTCGCCGATCAACCGCCCGCGCATCCTCGCGGCGAAGGTGCTGCACGAGGCCGCGCTCACCGTCCGCGCGATGATCGAGACGCTGCGCGACGGCGACCACGAGCAGGCCGAGCGCATCCTGGAGCGGGCGCGCGCCACCGAGTCGGAGCTCGCGGCGCTGCTGACGGCGTCGAACGAGGGCATGGCGGTGGTGCGCACGTCGCCGTTCCTGCGGCGGCACCGCGAGCTTGCGCAAGAGGTGTCCGACCTCGTCGTGCCGCTGGACCGCTACATCCGGAACCTGCGCGTGCTTGCCCGCCGCGTCGTCGCCGCCACCTACCGGGGCGAGCCCATCCCGCCGGAGTACCTCGGCCTGCTCAGCGACTTCGCGCAGGTCACCGACGAGTGCGCCGCCGAGCTGTTCGCACGTCGCGTCCCGACGGCGGTCGTGCCGCGCCTGCAAGCCCTCGGCGAGGCGACATCTCACGTCACCATCCTCCGGCAGCTGTCGTCGACGGTGATGCTGGCGCAGCTCCGCTCGATGATCGTCGACCTGATGGAGCTCTGCGGCGAGGACTACACGGACGCCCGCGACGCCGTCCCCGACATGGACTGACGGGAACCGACAGGGCCTCCCACGGCGGCGAGCGCGCGGCTACCGTTGTGCCCGAACACCGGACCCGAGGAGAGACCATGAGCACCGACGCCGCTGCGACCGTCGACGACCTGCTTGCCGAGCTGCGCGCCGGACGCACCATCGAGGGCGGCTCGCCGCTGCTCGCCGTGATGCATCGGGTGTCGCAGGGCGCGCTGAGGATCACCGCGGAGCTCAACGGGAGCTACCACGACGAGGCCGGCGTCCGGGCGCTGCTCTCCGAGCTCATCGGGGCGCCGGTCCCCGACTCGGTCGTCGTCTTCCCGCCGTTCCGCGCCGACTTCGGGAGGAACATCCGGATCGGTGAGGGCGTGTTCATCAACTCCGGGTGCGCCTTCCAGGACCAGGGCGGGGTCACGATCGGCGACGGCGCGCTGATCGGTCACAACGTCGTCATCGCCACCCTCAACCACGGCCTCGACCCCGCGAAGCGCGCCGACCTGATCCCGGCGCCGGTCGTCGTCGGCGCGGGCGCGTGGATCGGCTCCAACGCGACCATCCTCCCCGGCGTCACGATCGGCGACGGCGCGGTCGTCGCCGCGGCCTCCGTCGTCACGCGGGACGTGCCGCCGCGCACGATCGCCGTCGGCTCCCCCGCCCGGGTCGTCCGCGCGATCGACTGACGCGGCTGCGTCGGCCCATCAGGCGTGGTCGACGCGGTCGAGGAAGGCGAGCATCCGCTTCGTGACGAGCGCGGCCGCGCCGGCGTCGTAGGCGGCGAGGCTGCGGTCCGTGAACAGGTGCCGGTCCCCGGGGTACAGGTACACCTCCGCGCGTGCCGGGCTGAGG
>CAYVWO010000070.1:0-811 GCA_964455495.1 uncultured Tessaracoccus sp. | reverse complement strand
CCTCCTGGAAGAACTCGTCGCCCTCGGCGCCGTGCACCTGGACGCGGATCCCGTCGGGGAAGGGCCCGAAGGACCACTCGCCGACGATCGGGAGCGCGGACTCGAGCATCACGAGCCCCGCGGCTCCCGGTCGCGTGACGGCGAGCCGTATCGCGGCCATCGCCCCGTACGAGATGCCGGCGTACACCAGCCGCTCCGGCAGCCCCTCGACGGCGCGGGCCACGCGCCCGTCGATCACGCCGTCGCCGAGCGCCTCCAGGTAGGCGAAGCCGTCCTCGATCGACGGATACGTCCGCCCCTCGAACAGGTCCGGCGTGTGTACCGTATGCCCGGCCGCCCGCAGGTCGTCGGCGAGCGCCCGCACGCCGTCGGTCAGCCCTTGGACGTGATGGAAAAGCAAAATCTCGGCCATGATCGCTCCCTGTGTGTGGCCGCGGCAAGGAACATGCCACATCGTGAACGAGCCTACTGCGGCGTGTCGAAAGTAGCTCGCGGCTTCCAGCGTCCCGCGAGCGCCTCGACGAGGAAGTCGTCCTCGGCCTCGTTGCCCGGCAGGGACAATGCCCGCCGATACGCCTCCGCAGCCTCCGACTCCCGTCCCAACTCCGTGAGCGTCACGGCCCGCGCGACGTGGAACGCGCGTAGCCGCTCCACACCGGGAAGTGTGGTGAGCGCATCGAGGCGGCGAAGCCCCTCCTCACGGCCGACCGCGCGGCCGATCGCCACGGCCCTCGCAACACGGACGACCGGTCCGGGCTCGATGCGCTCCAGCATGCCGTACAGCACCGCGATCTGCCGCCCGTCGGTCTCC
>CAYVWO010000069.1:0-9663 GCA_964455495.1 uncultured Tessaracoccus sp. | reverse complement strand
CGAGGACTCGGGTCGAGTCTGTGTGGGCAGTCCTGAGAGAGTTGCCGGGCGTCGCGTGCGGCTCCTGGGCGGCGTTCACGTCGCCGCCGCGCGCGGTGCGGGCTTTTTTCGAAGCGCCGCCCGGCAACTCTCTCAGGACTGCCTGGCGTCGGTCCGCGCTCGGCGCGGCGACCGTGGTCCGGACCGTCCGCACTCACGGAATCATTGTGGCTGCAAACGTTCGATCTACACGGTCGAACCGGATAGCGTGAACGTCAGAGTCAGCATGCTGACTCTGACGTTCACTGTGATGCTGTGGGCGGTGTCGTCTGGACGTTTGCAGCCACGGTGCTGCGGCGGCTGAATGTGGCGGGTGGGACACGGCTATCTGGTGATGACGGGGCATCCCGCCCAGCACGTCCTCGCCTAAGGAAGCATTGATCAGTGCTTCCTTAGGCGCGACAGACCACTAGGCTGACACGGGTGATCGAGTACTCCCTCACGCGCAACGATCTCCTCTCCGCATTCACCGCGCTCGCCGCGCTGAGTCCCAAGGGGAAGCTTCCCGGGGCAGGGATCTACGGCGGCCCGAAGGCGCAGGTGGGCTTCTCCGTGAAGTCGGGCGTTTTCCTGTCCGGGCCTCGGCGGGTCTGGGCCGAGGAGTCAGGGCTGCGCGAGCGGCTGGACGGGATCGAGCAGGTGTATCGCTGGCCCGCGGTCGAGCCGGTCATCGACCTCGGCGACTTCCTCGCCGTCCCGCTCGCGGGGCTCGGCGCCGACGTGCCCGCATTCAGCGCGTTCGCGCTCCTCGTCCCGCGCGGGACTCCCGGCCTCGCGGAGTTGCGCACGGAACTCGACGCGCGCGCGGTCGCGGCAGCCGGCGACGCCCTGCCGATGCCTGGTGAGGACAAGGGGCCGGACGTTCTCGCCGAGCTCGAGGACGACGTCCTGCCGGACGACTATCAGGCGGTGAACCGCGCGGCCTTGCGCAGCCGGGTGGGGAGAAGGCAGCTCTTGGTGCTGATCGCCTGGAGCCTTCCCATCGGCGCAGTTGTTGGCCTCTGCCTCACGCTGATCCCGAGTTTCGCGTTGACTCCCGCGGTCGCGGCGCTGGTCGGGGCGCTTTCGGGCACGCTGGGCCTCCTCGTCGTCGTGCTCGCGATGATCCCGACCCAAGTGAGGAACATGGTTGCCTCTGGGGTGTACAAGGTCGGGTCGGGTGCCTGGTGGTGCGACCAGGAGCGGTTCTACGAGGAGATCGGCGGCCGGCAGTACGTCATCGATTGGGCCAAGATCGACCGCATCCAACGGGCCGACGGCATCGCCATCGTCTGGATCGGCGAGGCATTCACCATCCTCGTCCCGTGCCGCGACGATCGCGGCCGCGCGTTCGTGGCCGCCGCGGAAGGCCACGTCGCTCGCTGAGCCGCCGCGCTACTCGCGTAACCGGGCCGTGACCCTAGCGATCAACCCCGCGGTGGCGATGATGAGTAGCGGAATGGCCATGCTGCCCCGGCCCTGGCCTCCTGGCTCCTGGACATCGGCGCCTGGCTCGGGTGGGGCAGTCGGACCTCCGGACCCCTCGTTGACGCCCTTCTCGTTGCCTCGTGGGTCCTGGCTCGGCCGAGGTGAGGTCGTCGCGGGGGCTTGAGAGATAGGCAAGGGCTCGCCGAGCGCGGCGATCGCAGTCTGCTCGGCATCAGGCCCCGTTCCGTCGCAGATGTTGGTTCGCCAGTCGCCGCCGTCCTTGGTGGCGAAGGACAGTGAGCACCATGCCCTCCCGGATGCCCTCGATCCCGCAGGAGGCGCTGCTGAGCGCCGCGCGCACGCAGCTGCACGCCGCCGCGCGCGGCGCCTGCTCCCAGGAGACCACGACCGTGCCCGCCAGCAGCGTGAGAACGATGGTCCAGGCCTTGAATCGCATTCCCCAAGTTTGTCCCCGTCGGTACCACCACACAAGTGACTGCAAGGACTTCCCAGGATCGGTCCCCAACTGGCACGGCTCCGACCAGTTGGGGCCCGAACCTGGCAGATCCTTGTAGAGCCGCCAGACCTGCACGAGCCGCGGTTCTCCGTTCCAGATCTCGGGGTCTAGGAGAGTTATCCACAGCTTCGTAGATCGCCCTTTCGTCATCGGTGGTTCCTTGGTTGAATGGCCGTCCCGCGGCACCGCCGGTGGCGCGGCCATAGCTCAAGAGGAGGTCAAAGGTGCCCATCATTCGCGACGACGTGCGGCGGTTGGCGACCGTCGAGGCCATCACCAACATCGCGCCCATTCCCGATGCCGACGCCATCGTGCAAGCGCACGTGCGCGGCTGGACGGTGGTCGTGAAGAAGGGCGAGTTCAGGGAGGGGCAGTTGGTGGTCTACTTCGAGGTCGACACCGCGCTCCCGCTGACCGATCCGCGGTTTGAGTTCCTTGGCGCGCGCGCCAGCAAGACCGTCGACGACGTCGCTTACCACGTCCTGCGCACGGCGAAGCTGCGCGGCGTCTACTCGCAGGGGCTGGTCATGCCGCTCGCTGACTTTCCTGAGTTGGACCAGGGCCCGGCGGTTGGCGCGGACGTGACCGCATCGCTGGGCTTGGGCAAGTGGGAGGCGCCGATCCCGACCGGAAACGGTCAGCAGGTGGGTCCGTTCCTCAGCCAGTACGCATCCAAGACCGACTCCGAGCGGGTACAGAACCTGCTCGACGTTTGGGAAACGATACGGGCTCACGAGTGGTATGCCACTGAGAAGGTTGACGGAAGCTCGGCGACCTACGTTCGCGATGCTGATGGACGCGTGCGCGTGATGGGTCGGAATTGGGAGATCGCTGAAGGCGACAACACCTACTGGAACGTGCTCGCCAGGTACCCGGAGCTGGTGGCCAGCCTCCGGCCGGGTGACGCCGTCCAGTGCGAACTCGTCGGGCCGGGCATCCAGGCCAACCCGCTCGGCCTCTTCGACGTGCGACCGGTGGTCTTCGATGTGTGGCGGGATCGTCGTGTCGTTCGCCGAAGAGACTGGGCCGAGGTGATCGGCCAGGCCGAGCAGCTCGCGGCGCCCGTTCGCGATCTGCCCTTCCCAGCGACCCCGGAGGAGGCGATCGCCCAGGTCGACAAGTTGAGGACGGTGGTCGGGCGCCCAGAGCGCCAGGCCGAGGGTGTCGTCTGGCACAACGCGACCGGTGTCACGCTCCCGGAACTGGGCAACCGCTCGACGTGGAAGGCGATCAACAACTCGTATCTGCTCAAGCACGGTGGGTAGTGCGAACCAGGCATGGATAAAGCCGTACACATCTTGCTCGTGTGCGCATACCTAGGTCTGCAGAACCACACTCCTCGTGATGAGTACCGAACCGAGTCTGGCGACGCCGCCTGTCAGTGTCGCGTTGACGGCTGTCGCTGTGACGGCGTCGCAGATCTTGTGGAGCATGGTTTCGATCGCTGCGCGTGCTGCCTCGTGGACTGCCCAGACGTTCACGACCGCTGACCGGACACCGAGCTGCAAGGAATCGCCAAGATCGCCGTCGAACTGGCATGGCCGTGCCCCTTGGAGGCCGATCTTGGCGAATCCTGCCGCGGGAGGGCGAGAAGATGACGAGCTCATCGAGGACCTGGTGCGTGTCCGCGTCTGCGAGATCGGCGCGGGCCGGCAGCAGTGAACCATCGCCAGAGCTTCGGTGCCGTGGAGATCAGGATGACAGCGAACAGTGTCTGGTTCACGACGCCGTAGAGCGGATTTCCCTCTATGGTGAGGAACACCGTCCAGTTCACCGCGATGTCGATCAGGATGACGGCGAGTGCGAGGGCGATGCCCGTGCGGCGCCGCAGGGCGAGAAGCACCACCGTGACGGGGTCGAGGACGGTGAGGGAGATCCAGAACAGGCGTAACGCGGTCGGGAAGCCGGCATAGGTCTGAAGGCCGCCTGCGGCCAGGTCGAGGACGTGCGACGTCGTGCCGACGAGAAATCCGACGATCCAGATCGCGAGGATCACCGCGCGGAGGCGGTCGGGCGTCTCTCGTCGGGGCATGCGTGAATGCTAACGGCCACTCGGATCGCTACGCCGGAGGGCTGAGCCGCTCGATGGCCACAACTGCTGAGGTGTGCCGGACCGACCCGGCGTAGTCTTCGACATTCTCGCACTGGCGGGCATCCTCTGCGTAGAAGTAGAAGACCGCGCCGCGGTGATCGCGGAACGCCATCCAACCAAAGAGGGAGATGGCGTCGCCATCCCCATAGAGTTCCGGCGTCTCGACGCCAAGCTCGGGGTCGGTGGGAGCCGCGTGTCTCTGACGTCGCATGGTCATTGCGCCGTCGAGTGGCACCTCGATCAGGTAGGAACTCCCGTTCACGGTGGTGATCAGGTACGTGCCCGGTCGGTTATCCACAGATGCGGGTTCGGGCCTTCCAGACGGGGTCCTACCCTTCCAGGATGGGGGGATGGGAATCAGATACTACGCATACGCGTTTGACGCAGATCGCACCGAGCAGGTGCTCGCCGACCCGTTCACGGTGATCGGTTCGGACCCACTCGCAGACGCTTGGGGTCTCGAGCCGGGGTTCACCATGGGAGTCATGGGCGAAAGGCCGTCCTTGCCGGAGCGCGACTTCCTCTACCTCGACAAGGCTTGGCGTCATCTGCAGCGGATCACCTGGCCGGGCAACCTCACCAGGCCGAGGCCGGCTTACCGGATGTTCGAAGGGCAGGTCTCCTGGGGCGGGATGGGGCATGAGCCATGGGTGCGTGTCTTGACGCCCGACGAGGTGCTCCGCATCGCGCCGGACCTGGAGCGCATCAACGAGCAGGAGGTCGAGGAGAACCTCGACGATCCCTGGAAGGAACTGCGCGACAAGGGGGAGGAGGTCGCGTACGCGGTCAAGTATCTTGATAGAGCAAAGGCCTTCGTCCAACTGGTTGCCGCAGAGCGGCGCGGCTTCGCCTACCTGATCGGGTGACGGCGGTGGACGTGGCGCTTCGCGGCGATGTAAGGGTGCGTGAGCTTCTGGGGGAGGCGGCGGGGGCGGGCGTGCCGATGTCCGTTCCGGCTGGCGTCGTTGCGCAGGCCTGGCGTGGAGGACCCGTCAAGCGCGGGTGGCGATGCTCCTGAACTCACCCGGCGTCGAGGTTGTGCCGCTCGACGACCTCACAGCGCGCGCCGTCGGCGTGCTCTGCGGACGCAGCGGTCATGCCGATGTCGTCGACGCCCATGTGGTGTTGCATGCCATGGAGCGGGGGCATGACGTGGTCACCTCAGACCCCGACGACTTGCGTCGCGTCGTCCCCGGGCTTCGCCTGATCGTCGTGTGACTCACCAGATCGTGACGCGGTCCTCGGGGGAGAGCCAGAGGGCGTCGTCCCGCGTGACGCCGAAGGCGTCGTAGAACGCGTCGAGGTTGCGGACGATCTGGTTGCAGCGGAACTCGCTGGGGGAGTGCGGGTCGACGGCGAGCAGCATCTTCGCCGACTCGGGGCGGCGCTTGCCGCGCCAGGCCTGGGCCCAGCCGAGGAACAGGCGCTGCGCGGGCGTGTAGCCGTCGATCTCCTCGCCGTCCGGGTCGCCCCCGGCCAGCAGCCAGGCGTCGTAGGCGATGCCGAGGCCGCCCAGGTCGCCGATGTTCTCGCCGACGGTCAGCTCCCCGTTGACGGTGCCGTCGACGCCTTCGGGTGAGAGGCCGTCGAACTGGGCGATCAGCCGCTTGGCCAGCGCCTCGAAGGCCTCGCGATCCGCGGGCTGCCACCAGTCGCGGAGGCGGCCGTCGCCGTCGCAGGTGGAGCCCTTGTCGTCGAAGCCGTGGCCGATCTCGTGCCCGATCACCGCGCCGATGGCGCCGTAGTTGACCGCGTCGTCGGCCTCGGCGTTGAAGAACGGCGGCTGCAGGATGGCCGCGGGGAACACGATCTCGTTGCGCAGAGGGTGGTAGTACGCGTTGACCGTCTGCGGGTACATCTGCCACTCGTCCTTGTCGACGGGCTTTCCGATGCGGCCAAGCGTCCAGTCGAGCTCGAACGAGTTGGTCGCGAGCACGTTGGCCATCAAGTCGTCGGCGGTGAGGCGCAGCGCGGAGTAGTCGCGCCAGCGCGCCGGGTAGCCGATCTTCGGCGTGAACTGCGCCAGCTTGCGCAGCGCCTCCGCGCGGGTCTCCTCCGTCATCCAGGAGAGCTTCTCGATCGAGTTGCGGTACGCCTCGAGCAGCCTGGCGACGAGGCGGTCCATCGCCTCCTTCTTCTCCGGTTGGAAGTGCCTGGCGACATACGCCCGGCCGACGGCCTCGCCCAGCGCGCCCTCGACCAGCGCGACGCCCCGCTTCCACCGCGGGCGCTGCTCCTCGTTGCCCGACAGTGTCTTCTCGTAGAAGTCGAAGCGCGCGTCGACGAACGGGCTGGACAGGTAGCCGGAGAGGCCGGAGATCGCCTTCCATCGCGCCCAGCTGCGCCACGCCCCCAACGGCAGCTCCTCCAGCAGCGGGGCCGCGCCCTCGACGAACGACGGCTGAGACACGATCAGCTGCCCCAGGGTCTCCCGGTCAATGCCCGCGCCGTCGAGATACGCGTCCCAGTCGAAGCCGGGGGAGGAGGCGACGACGTCGGCGAGCGTCATCGGGTTGTACATCGCGCGCAGATCGCGAAGCCGCACCCGGTCCCAGTGGTGCGCGGCGATCCTCGTCTCGACGTCGAACACGGCTTCCGCCTGCGTCTCCGCGTCCTCGAACCCAGCGAGCGCGAACACCCGGGCGAGGTGGATGCGGTACTTCTCGCGGATCTCCGCGTGTTCGTCGAGGCGGTAATAGGCCTCGTCGGGCAGGCCGAGGCCGCCCTGATCGAGGAACGCGGCGTAGCGCGTCGGGTCGCCGGGGTCGGCCTCCTCCGCGAGGTGGACAAGCGGGCTCAGCCCGTGCCGCAGCGACCAGCCGAGATGCCTGGCCAGCGCGCTGGGGGAGTCGACGGCGTCGATGGCCGCGAAGATCGGGGCCAGCGGCGCGGCGCCCAGCTCCTCGACGCGGTCGGCGTCCATGAACGAGCGATACAGCGCGGCGATGCGCCCCTCGTCGGTGTCGAGTTCGCCCTCGCACTCCTCGATCAGCTCGCGGACGTCGCGCTCCGCGGCGTTGTGCAGGTCCATGAAGCCGCCCGCCGACGACTGGTCCGGCTCGATCCGCGCGGTGCGCAGCCAGGTGCCGTTCATGAAGCGGAACAGGTCGTCCTGGGGACGGAGCGAGCGGTCGGCGTGTGCGAACTCGATGGCGGCAGTCATGCGCGCCAGTGTAGGGCGCCGGCCGGCCCCGCGGCCCGCGCGCGACCCGGATAGGGTTCGGGCATGGACTACGCGGCCAACCCGATCCTGCGCAACGAGGTCGTCACCCTCGAGCCCCTGAGCCCCTCGCACGTCGACGATCTGGCCGCCGCCGTGCGCGACGGGGAGCTGTGGAAGGCCTGGTACGCGCTGATCGCGGCGCCTGAGGAGTGGCCGGCCGAGGTGGAGAGAAGGCTCGAGCTTCAGCGGACGGGCCAGGCGGCGCCGTGGGTGATCCGGCGCAACGACACCGGGGCGGTGTGCGGGTTGACGACCTACCTGAACCCCGCCCCGGAGCATCGACGCCTGGAGATCGGGTCGACCTGGATCGCGCGCTCGGCCCAGGGCACCCGCGTCAACCCCGCCGCCAAGCTGCTGCTGCTGACGCGCGCGTTCGAGACGCTCGGCTGCAACGTGGTGGAGCTGCGCACCCACTGGCACAACCACCAGTCCCGCGCCGCGATCGCGCGGCTGGGAGCGAAGCAGGACGGCGTGCTGCGCAACCACCAGGTGTGGAAGGACGGCTCGCTCCGCGACACCGTCGTGTTCTCGATCATCGCCTCTGAGTGGCCGGCCGTGCGCTCCGGGCTGCGGCACCGGGTCGCGGCCGAAACCCTGCCCGGCTGAGGCGGTGGCGTTGCGGTGAGTGAGGAGATCTACCTCGCGGGAGGTTGCCTCTGGGGCGTGCAGGCCTACGTCAGGACGCTACCCGGGGTGACGCTGACCGAGGCGGGCAGGGCCAACGGCGCGAGCGGCGCCCTCGACGGGGAGTACGACGGGTACGCGGAGTGCGTGAGGACGTGGTTCGACCCGGGCGCCGTGACCGTCGGCCAGCTGATGGCGTACCTCTTCGAGATCATCGACCCGTACAGCGTGAACCGCCAGGGCGACGATGTCGGCGAGAGGTACCGCACCGGCGTGTACTCGGAGGACCCGCGCCACCTCGAGCAGGCGCGGGCGTTCATCGCCGCGAGGAGCGACGCCGGTCGCGTCGCCGTCGAGGTCCAGCCCCTCGTGGGCTACGTGAGAAGCGCGGACGAACACCAGGATCGGCTGGCGAGGTGCCCGGACGACTACTGCCACATCCCCGCAGAGCTGCTGAACAAGTACCGGGCGCGACGGCGTTAGCCGGCGAGCGGTGCTAGTCGAGGAGCGGAAGGTCGAGGTCGTAGGCGAGGACGATGGCTTTGGCCAGCTGGGCCTCCTGCGCGGGCAGGAGGAAGCCGACGGCTCGTTCCAGGAGCGCGGTCGGAATGGTCACGACGTTGTCGAGCGACACCACCCCAGCATGGTCGAGCCCGTTGTGCGCCCCGACGGGCACCTCGGAGGACAGGCCCTTGACGGTCGATGTGATCGGGGCGACGGTCACCTTCGTCATCGCCGGGCGGGCCGCGTCGCGTGTGAGCACGACGACGGGACGGACCTTGTCCAGCCGCGCGAGGCAGATCTCCCGCATCTCAGGAGTCCGCATCGACGGGGTGCGCCGCCGTCCACGCGACCAACTCGTCCAGGTCGTCCTCGGGGCTTGCTGCCCTCAGTATCGACGCGTCACGCTCCGCCGCGGTCCTGCGCATCTCGCGCTCCAGGGCGCGCGCGACGAGGGCGGCGCGGCTGCTCGCCACCCCGTCCGCGACGGCGTGGTCCAGGAACTCCACCATCTCGTCGGGCAGCCGGACGGCGATCTGAACGCTCATGGGACGAGCCTAGCTCAATGCATCCCAAATCGGTATGACCCGGTGGCTCTGAGTGTCCTGCCGCCACCGTCGCGCTGGTGGGACGGTGTGGCACGCGATCATCGGGTCAGCGCTCGTCGGCCTCCCAGGTGTCCCTGCCAGCGAGCATCGCCGCGATCGCCGAGGCCTGGTCCTCGGCCTCGACGGTGTGGATCTGGTCGCGGACCAGGTCGTCGTAGGCGGGGCGCTCGACCCGACGGAAGATGCCGATCGGCGCTTGGCGCAGGATGCCGGGCTCGGTCAGGCGGGACAGCGCGAACGCCTGCGACGGGTCCTCGCGCGTCTCGTCGTGCACGACGATCGACGCCTCGTCCGCGTCCGCCGTCGCGGCCACCCGGTACTGGCCGTCCGCGGTGCGGATCACGCAGTACTCGCCGCCGCCGAAGACGATCGGCTCGCCGTGCTTCAGCGAGATGAGCACGCCCTCGGGGCCCTTGAGGGTGGCGAACGCGTCGTCGTTGAAGATGGGACAGTTCTGGTAGATCTCGACCAGGGACGCGCCGCGGTGCCGGGTCGCGGCGGTCAGGATCTCGGTGAGGTGCTTCCGGTCGGAGTCGATCGAGCGGGCGACGAATCCGGCCTCGGCGCCCAGGGCGAGCGAGATCGGGTTGAACGGCGTGTCCAGCGACCCGAAGGGAGTAGACTTGGTGATCTTGCCGATCTCCGAGGTGGG
>CAYVWO010000068.1:0-9924 GCA_964455495.1 uncultured Tessaracoccus sp. | reverse complement strand
AACGCCTGAAACTGCTCGGCAGCCTCGCCGCCACGCCCGAAGCCCCGACACAACCATCGGACAAGTGGAGACGCACATGACCGACGACACCTCCACCCCGCTCTTCGGGCGCGGCGAGGCCAACGACGCCGACGAGGAGTGCGCCCGGCTCGCGTAGGCCGGCTGACCATACGTTCGCCGACAGCAAAAGCCAACCAGCGGTTGGGATTTGATTTCGCCTGCCGATGGTGGTTACCGTAGAGATGTCACCCCAACCGGGGAGACGAAGTCGCCCCAGACCGGGGAGACACACACAAAGCCGTGCGAGCGCACGGCGTCAGATCGTGTCCGTTCGCACCACGCACCGAAAGGAGCGGACATGCTCAAGCACTCCGCAGCTCGTGTCAACGAGACCCGCACGACCACCACCTCCGGTGGCCGCACCACCAAGATCCTCTCCGCGATCACGGCCGTCATCACGGCCCTCGGCACCAACCTGCCCCTCGCAGGCACCCCCGGCTCCCCTATCACGACCGGGCGCTGACCGACGCGAACCCGGACCGCGCGAACCCCGACGCGGCCGAACACTCCGGCTGACCTTCAGCCGACCGCGGGACGGCAGATCCTGCCCCTCGCACCACGCACGAAAAGGAGCACACATGCTCAAGCACTCCGCAGCTCGCAGCGCCGAGCCCCGCACCGGCGGCTTAACCGGTACTCCCACGCTCATGACCATCTTCGCCGTCGCGGCGACGCTCATCGGTCTCGGGGTCGTCCTGACCCTCACCAATAACCTGCTGCTCTTCGGCCTCGGCCTCCTGCTGATCGGCTGCACCCTGCAGGTCGCGTTCTCCACCGCGAGCGACGCCCACGCCAAGCTGCGCGCCGCGCGCTGACCAACGCACCAACGCCGAGGGCGGGCACCCATTGGGTGCCCGCCCTTTCGACGCGCGCCGCGTGATCGCACTTCATACTGCAACGCCTTCCTCGGCCTCGGCAGTCGAGCAGGCTCGACTGCTCTGGACCTTCGTCGGCGTCGCTGCGCTCCTTGAGCGCGGCTCAGGAGCGTAGACGAGCTAGTTCAGGTAGTGGCGCTGCGGCTGCTTCATGCCGACGTACCACTCGCGGGCCTGCTGCGTGGACTCGATCCGCGACACCTCGGAGACCGGCACGTCCCACCAGCTGGAGCCGGGCGGGTTCGGGCCGTACAGGTTGGTCTCGATGTGGATCAGGACGGCGACGTCGGAGGCCACGGCCTCGGCGTAGGCGGCCTCGAACTCATCGATGGTCTTCACCCGGATCACCCTGATGCCCCACGACTCGGCGTTGGCCGCGATGTCGACCGGCAGCAGGTCGCCGTCGACGTTGTGCCGCTCAGCCTTGCGGTAGCGGGTGCCGAAGCGCTGCGAGCCGTGCGACTCCGACAGCGCGCCGATCGACGCGAAACCGTAGTTCTGGAGCAGCACGAAGATGACCTTGACGCCCTCCTGCGCGATCGTCGCGAGCTCCATCGGCAGCATCTGGTACGTGCCGTCGCCGACGATCGCGACCACCTCGGACTCCGGCAGCGCGAGCTTGACGCCCAGCGCGGCGGGGATCTCGTAGCCCATCGTCGAGAACGCGTATTCCAGGTGGTACTGCACCGGCGTCTTGGCCTGCCACAGGCACTGCAGGTCTCCGGGCATCGAGCCCGCGGCGTTGATCACGACGTCGTTGTCGCCCATGAGGCGGTTCAGCGAGCCGAACACCTCGGTCTGGGCGGGGAGCTCGTTCCGCGTCGTGTAGCAGGCCTCCGTCGCGGCGGCCCAGTCCGCGCGGACCTCCGCGATCTTCTCGGAGTACGCGGACGGAACCTGGTAGTCGACGAGCGCCGCCGTCAGCGCGACCAGCGCCTCGCGGGCGTCGGCGACGACCATCTCGGCCGCGTGCTTCGCCGCATCGAAGGCGCCGACGTTGATGTTGACGAAGGTCACGTCCGGGTTCCGGAACTGCGTGTGCGACGCCGTCGTGAAGTCGGAGTAGCGGGTACCGATCCCGATCACGACGTCGGCCGCCTCCGCCAGCACGTTGGCCGACCTCGCGCCGGTCGAGCCGACGCCGCCGACGGCGCACGGGTGGTCGAAGTTGATCGCGCCCTTGCCCGCCTGGGTGTCGGAGACGGGAATCCCGGTGGCCGACGCGAAAGCGCGCAGCTCCTCGGAGGCCAGCGAGTAGATGGTGCCGCCGCCGGAGACGATCAGCGGGCGCTCGGCACCGCGGATAATCTCGGCCGCGCGCTCGATCGCGACGGGCTCGGGGGCGGGACGGCGGATGCGCCACGTGCGCGGCTTGAAGAACTCGACGGGGAAGTCGTGGGCCTCGGCCTGCACGTCCTGCGGCAGCGCGACGGTGACGGCGCCTGTGTCGACGGGGTCAGTCAGCACCCGCATGGCCGCCATCAGCGAAGGGACGAGCTGCTCGGGGCGCTCGATCCGGTCGAAGAACCGCGAGATCGGGCGGAAGCAGTCGGTGGCGCTGACTGCCAGCGAGGCCGGGTCCTCGATCTGCTGCAGCACCGGGTCGGGGTAGCGGGTCGCGAACTGGTCCGAGGGGAAAAGCAGCACGGGCAGCCGGTTCGTCGTGGCCAGCGCGGCGCCGGTGACCATGTTCAGCGAGCCGGGGCCGATCGACGCCGTGCACATGTAGGCCTGCTGGCGGTTGGTCGCCTTCGCGAAGGCGGCGGCCGCGTTGACCATGCCCTGCTCGTTGCGGGGCATGATGTAGGGCATCTCCCCGCCGTCGGCCTCCGGGTCGAGCTCGTTCTGCAGCAGCGCCTGTCCGATGCCCGCGACGTTGCCGTGGCCGAAGATGCCGAACGCGCCGGCGATCAGGCGCTTGGTCTCGCCGTCGGCCTCGACGAACTGGTTGACGAGGAAGCGGATGGTCGCCTGTCCGACTGTGAGGCGTACGGTTTCCGACATGTTCACTCCTTAAGTGTTGAGGGGGGTCATGGGCAGGCGGGGGTCGACCTCTTGGGCGTCCCAGGTCTGCCGGAGCCAGGTGTAGTGGGGGTCGTCGGTCATGAGCCAGGTGGCGTCCTCTGCCGGGCCGGCCATGACGTTGAGGTAGTAGAGGTCGTAGCCGGGGGCGGCGATGGAGGGGCCGTGATAGCCGTAGGGCATGATCACGACGTCGCGGGAGTGGACCTCGGCGCACACGTCGATGGGTTTGCCGGGCGAGGGGTAGATCCGCTGGATCGCCATGCCCGTCGTGCCGTTGGCCGCGGGCCGGACCTCGTAGTAGTAGATCTCCTCGAGCACGCGCTCGACGTCGTTGTGCTCGTCGTGCTTGTGCGGCGGGTAACTTGACCAGTTGCCGCCGGGCGTCAGCACCTCGCAGGCGAGCAGGTGCGACGTGTTCAGCGCGTTGCCCAGCGCGTAGTTGTTCACCTGGCGCGAGCAGTTGCCGGCGCCGCGCAGCGTCGTGACCACCTCAGACGCCGGGCAGTACCGGACGGGAAGGTCGGTCGTCGCCTTCGACGCGGGCAGCGCGAACCGGCCGCCGTCGTCGCTCGCGACGGTGAACGTGGCGTTGCGCGGCACGTACAGGTAGTCGGTGATGGCCGTCCACACCTCGGGGCGCCCGGAGATCCGGTGGGTCACGCCGTCGACCTCGACGACGCAGCCGCCGGAGAGCGGGAGCACGAGCAGCTCGCTGTCCCCGGACCTCACCTCCTGCGAGCCGCCGGCGGGCAGGGCCAGCACCTTGATCGAGCTCCACTCCCAGCCCGCCCGCTCGGCCGTCACGTCGGTCTCGAACTGGCCGTGCGCCGTCGATCCCGCCCTGATCACATAGGCGTCGTTGTCACTCATCCGTCCTCCATCTCGAATCCCCGCCCAGCGGCGGCAAGCAGCTCTGCGACCTCGTCGTGGCGCGGCATCGCCGCGGAACAGGCCAGGCGCGTCGCGACGATGGCGCCGGCGGCGGACGCGAAGGTCGCGATCCGTTCGATCCCCCAACCGTTCAGCAGCCCGTGGCACACGGCACCGCCGAAGGCGTCGCCCGCGCCGAGCCCGTTGACCACGTCCACAGGGAAGGCGGGCACGAACGCGCGCTCAGTGCGCGACTTCACGAGCGTCCCCGTCGGCCCCTGCTTCACGAAGGCGACCTCGACGCCGCGGTCGAGCAGCGCGTCGGCGGCCCGCTCCGGCTCGCTCTCCCCCACCGCGATGCGGCACTCCTCCAGGTTCCCGATCGCGACGTCGACGCCGCCGAGCACATCGGCGACCGCCTGCGAGGCCGACGGCTCGTCGGACCAGAACCGCGGGCGGTAGTCCAGGTCGAGCACGGTGACGCCCTCGTGGTGGCGCGCGAGTGCCGTCTCGTGCATGGAGCGCGACGGCTCGGCGGAGAGCCCGCTCACGGTGAGCCACAGGATGCGGTAGTCCTCGAGGTCCGCGGGCAGGTGCTCCGGGCCCAGCTCGAGGTCTGGCGTCGTCGGCCAGCGGTAGAAGTAGAGCGGGAAGTTGTCCGGTGGGAAGATCTCGCAGAAGGTCACGGGCGTGTTGAAGTGCGGGTTGGTCACCACCAGGGACGAGTCGACGCCGAGCCTGCCGAGTTCCTCGACCACGTAGCGGCCGAACGGGTCGTCGCCGACGCCGGTGAGGACGGAGACCTCGCGGCCATAGCGCGCGCACGCGGCGGCGACGTTCGTCGCGGAGCCGCCGAGGAACTTGCCGAAGGTGTCGACATCTTGCAGATGAAGGCCCGGCTGCAGGGGGTAAAGGTCGACACCGCACCGGCCGATCGCCAGCACGTCGCGCGCCCTCGAGCCATCCACTCCGACGACCCCCTTTCGGTCCCCAGTCTGCCGGAAACGACCCCTGAGGTCAATCCATGTTCTGACAAACTTACCCCATTGATACGCGGTATGATCACCGTGATCGAGTCATGTTCACTACGCGGTGAGACAAATCGGCCCAGCGGATGGAGGATTGAGATGGACGAGACCTACGCTCCCGAGATCGTCATGGACAGAGAGTCCCCCACCCCGCTGTACGAGCAGATCGCGCGCCCCATCGAGGCCGCCATCCTGTCGGGCGAGCTGCCCGCGGGCGCGTTGATCGAGGACGAGGTCTCGATGGCCCAGCGGCTCGACGTGGCCCGGCCGACCGCCCGTCGCGCGCTGCAGGAGCTCGCCAACAAGGGGCTGCTGACCAGGCGCCGCGGCGTCGGCACCCGCGTCACCCCACCGCACGTGCACCGCCCCATGAAGCTGTCCTCCTTGAACGAGGACCTCGCCCTCGCCGGATTCACCCCCACCACGAAGGTCCTTGGATACGGGGTTCGCGAGGCGACGGCCGGCGAGGCCGCCGAGCTCGACATCGCGACCGGCGAGGGTGTCCTCGACGTCAAGCGCCTGCGATACGCCGACGACCACCCCCTCGCCATCCTCACCAACCTGATCCCGCTCGACATCGCGCCCTCCTGGCAGGACCTCGGCGCGAACGGCCTCTACCACTGCCTGCGCGAGCACGGCGTCGACATCGCGGCGGCCAGCCAGCAGATCGGGGCGCGGGGCGCCACCGACGAGGAGGCCGAGATCCTCGGCGAGCAGCCGGGCGCCCCGCTGCTCACGATGCATCGCGTCGGCCGCACCGCGGACGGGCGCGTCGTCGAGGTCGGCACTCACGTGTACCGCCCCAGCCTCTATTCCTTTCGGTTCTCGCTCTTCACTTCGTAGGCCAATAGCCCAACCCAAGGCTTTGTGCTTACATTTACTTGACATAGGTGCCCATAGTGGACTGTAATGGGCGACGAACCGCGGCGTAGCGGCCGCCCATGTGAATACAGGAGCACTCGATGGCTGACATCAC
Organism: uncultured Tessaracoccus sp.; assembly: GCA_964455495.1. Classification (GTDB taxonomy): domain Bacteria; phylum Actinomycetota; class Actinomycetes; order Propionibacteriales; family Propionibacteriaceae; genus Arachnia. The sequence continues at coordinate 4,090 of CAYVWO010000068.1, read as the reverse complement.
CTACACCCCCGGCCCGCTGCTTGACGCTGCGCGGACCACCCCCACGGCACTCTGGAACGACTCTTCCGACCTCGCCGAGCTCACGCAGTCGATCTCGTTCGGCGGCGTGGGCGCCACGTGCAACCCTGTGATCGCTTACACCACGATCTCCAAGAACCTCGACGTCTGGACCCCGCGCATCAAGGCGATCGCCGACGCGAACCCCACCTGGGGCCTCGCCGACATCGGCTGGCAGGCCGTCAAGGACATGTCGGTCGAGGCTGCGCAGCTGCTCGAACCGATCTTCGACGAGCACAAGGGCCGCAACGGGCGCCTGTCTGTGCAGACGGACCCCCGCTTCTTCCGCAACGCGAAGGCACTCGCCGACCAGGCCGAGGAGTTCCACAACCTCGCCAAGAACATCGTGGTGAAGATCCCCGCCACGAAGGTCGGCCTCGAGGCCATCGAGGACGCCACGGCCCGCGGCGTGTCCATCAACGTGACCGTGTCCTTCTCCGTACCGCAGGCCGTGCAGGCCGCCGCGGCGATCGAGCGCGGCCTAGCGGCGCGCGAGGCCGCCGGCCACGACGTCTCCGAGATGGGCCCCGTCGTCACCATCATGGGCGGCCGCCTCGACGACTGGCTGAAGCACGTCGTCGCTCGCGACAAGATCTTCATCGATCCTTCCGCCCTCGAGTGGGCTGGCGTCGCGTGCATGAAGCGCGCCTACCAGGTATTCCAGGAGCGCGGCTACCGCTCGCGCGTCCTCTCCGCGGCCTTCCGCAACGTGATGCAGTGGTCCGAGCTCGTCGGCGGCGACGTCGTCGTCTCGCCGCCGTTCGGCTGGCAGAAGATCATCCAGGGTTCCGACTACGTCGCGGTCCCGAGGATGGACGTCCCCGTGCGAGAGGACTACATCGAGCAGTTGAACCGTCTCGAGGACTTCCGCCGCGCCTACGAGGTAGACGGCATGACGAAAGAGGAGTTCGAGGACTTCGGCCCGACGCGCAAGACCCTGCGCCAGTTCCTGCAGGCCGACGCCGACCTCGACCAGCTGGTCGCCGACATCCTGGTCCCCGCCCCCTGACCCGACTTCGCTCGTTGAGCCGACGAGGGGGAGGCGTGGACGCGCCTCCCCCTCGTCGGCTCTGCGCTAGTCTGCGCGCAGCCGATAGCGTCGGCCCACCTCGGACAGGAGCCTCCATGGCCAACGACATGGGACACATCTTCCCCGGCAGGGAGTTCATCGCTACAACGCTTGACGCGCTGCAGGTCAAGGACGACATGTCGCGCAAGGCGACCGTCGCCTACCTGCAGCGCGCCGCGATGGCGGGCATCCTGATCGGGGTGTTCTACGGAGCCTTCTACACGACGATGTCGGTCTTCGCGGGGTTGAGCATCGACGGCACGCCGCTAGCCGGGCTTGGCAAGATCGCGGGCTCGCTCGTGTTCGGCTGGGCGCTGATCTTCATCTATTACACGAAGTCAGAGTTGCTCACGTCGAACATGATGGTGGTTACCATCGGACGCTACTACCACCAGATCACCTGGCCGCGAGCATTCACGATCATGGGCCTCTGCTACCTGGGCAACGCGCTTGGCGGCCTCCTGCTCGCCACCTTCGTGAAGTTCTCGACGCTCGCCACCGGCCCCGTGATGGAGCAGATGCTGCACTCCGTAGAGGTCAAGCTCGCCTACCTCGATGGCCCGGCGGGCTGGGCGGACTTGTTCGTCCGCGCCATCCTCTGCAACTTCATGATCAACGTGGCCATGCTTCTGGTCTACAACGGGTTCGTGAAGGCGGACTTCGCCAAGATGTGCGCCATGATCGCGTCGGTCTTCATCTTCGCCTTCCTCGGCCTGGAGCACTCCGTCGCCAACACGGTTCTCTTCCTGATGGTCGGGCTCCGCGAGGGGATCGACGTCGGCCTGGCCCTCGGCAACGTCGGCATCGCGCTCGCAGGCAACTTCGTCGGCGGCGGCCTCTTGATCGGCGCCTACTATGCGTATGTGAACGACTCCAAGCGCCACCTCCACGAGGAGACCTCGGAGCTCAACGTCCCGTGATGACGCGCCAGATCGGCCTTACTACGCCCGGTGGCCGGCACCCACGCCGTCGAAGGTTCAAGGAAAGAGACTGAGTCCTTCTTGTGCCCGTGCACAGATCTCTCTATGCGTGGATGAAGGCCCCATATGGCCCACGTTCACGCATAAAGAGATCTGTGCTCGGAAGCAGCTCGGATCAGAGCGCCATGACGACGACGCCGCGGCCCTTCATCGAGCCGTCGCGGAGCCGCGCGTAGCCCTTGTTCACGTCCTCGAGGCTGAAGGTCTGGTTGACGACCTCGTCGACGCTGATGGCCCCGGTCGCGGCCATGTCGATCACCGCGGGGAGGTCGACGCGGGTGCGGGCGCCGTACGAGCCGATGATGGTCTGACTACGCCGGACGGTCCGGTTGATCTCGACCTCCGCCTTCTGCACGCCCGAGCCGAGGCCGATGGGCACCATGCGCCCGCCGTCGGCGAGCACGTCGAGCGCGGTCGTCCAGGTCTGCGGCCGGCCGAGGGCCTCGAAGGAGACGTCGACGCCGACGCCGTCAGTCAGCGCGAGGACGCGCTCGCGGGCGTTCTCCCTCGCGCTGTTGATCACCTCCGTGGCACCGAGTTCCCTTGCCGCCTCCAGCTTGGCGTCATCGACGTCGATCGCGATCACCTGGCGGGCACCCATGGTCTTGGCGAACTCGATGATCATTGAGCCGACGCCGCCCGTGGCGACCACCGCGACGGTCTCTCCGTAGCGGAGGTCCGCCCCGCGCCGGACGGCGCCGTAGGCGGTCATGGCCGCGCAACCCAGGATGGCGGCGTTGGCGACGTCGAGGCCATCGGGAACCGGGGCCACCGACGTCGCAGGAACAACGCAGTACTCGGCGAGGCCGCCCATGGAGTACATCCAGATGGGGTTCCCGTCGAGGTCGGCGAGGCGGGTCTCGCCGTCGTACAGGACGCCCTTGAGGCGGTTGAGTTCGAAGAACGGCGCGCATAGGTCGTCGCGGCCGGCCCGGCACGCGCGGCATTGCCCACAGGGCATCAGGAAGGCAGCCGCCGCGCGCATCCCCACCTCGAGCCCGGGGACGGTGGTGCCCGCGCCGATCTCGACGATGACGCCCGCCACCTCGTGCCCGAGCACGCACGGCGAGGGAAAGGCGATGTGCCCGCCGATCACGTGCAAGTCGGAGTGGCAGAGGCCACAGGCGCTCACCTTGAGCAGCACCTCGTTGACGCGTGGGCGAGGGGTCCGGATGGTCTCGACGTGCGGCTCCCCACCTCGAGTTCGCAGCACCGCGGCCCGCATGGTGTCAGGAATCATGTCATCTCCTCATTTGTACTGACATATGAACGCTATCTCATCAGGCATCTAGCGTCTATAGCAGGGCAGACTAATTTATTTGACCGAACATTTGTTGCGCGACGCGACCAGTAACCCTGTCCGGATTCGAGGGCTACGTCACGTTCATGAGGCATCGCCGCGAGTTGGAGCTGTGATTGCTGGGGGAGCTGCCTCTTCCGATCTCTAGCCGGCGAGAGAGGCGATCAGTCCCTCAATGCGGGCGCGGATGTCGTCGCGGATCGGCCGCACGGCATCGATGCCTTGCCCGGCGGGGTCGTCGAGCTTCCAGTCCTCGTAGCGCTTGCCCGGGTAGTAGGGGCAGGCGTCGCCGCACCCCATCGTGATGACGACGTCAGAGGCTTGGACGGCCTCGGGCGTGAGCACCTTGGGCTGCTCTGCGGTGATGTCGATGCCAACTTCCCGCATGGCTTCGACGGCGATGGGGTTGATCTGGTCGGCGGGCATGGAGCCGGCGGAGCGGACCTCGATGCGGTCGCCGGCGAGGTGGCGGAGGTAGCCGGCTGCCATCTGGGAACGGCCGGCGTTGTGGATGCAGACGAACAGCACGGACGGCTTGGCGTCGGTCATGGTCGGGTCTCTTTCGTTAGTGGGTGGTGAGGGAGTCGAGCAGGGCGCGGACGCGGGCGGAGATGTCGTCGCGGATGGCTTCGACGCCTTCTACGGAGGCGAGGGCCGGGTCTCCGACCGCCCAGTCCTCGTAGC
>CAYVWO010000067.1:1569-10068 GCA_964455495.1 uncultured Tessaracoccus sp. | reverse complement strand
ACGTCCGGTACGGCCGCCCCGACGCCACCCGCGCCGCGGTCGCGGCGGCGGCCAGGGCGGTGGGTGCGCACGGCTTCAGCTGCGCGCTGCCCGACGGCGATGGCACCGACACGGGCAAGCGCGGCGCGCGGCTCTCGGCGGGGCAGCGGCAGCTGGTCGCGTTCTCCCGCGTGCTGCTGGCCGACCCGCGCGTGCTGATCCTCGACGAGGCCACCAGCTCGCTGGACACGAAGTCGGAGCGCGCCGTCCAGGCCGGCCTCGATGAGCTGATGGAGGGCCGCACGACGCTGATCGTCGCGCACCGCCTGTCGACCATCTCGTCGGTCGACCGGATCGTCACGCTCCGCGACGGCCGCATCGACGAGGTCGGCTCCCCGGAGGAGCTGGCCAACACCGGCGGCATCTACGCCGAGCTGCTCGCCCTCCAGGGCTCGACGGCGAAGGCCGACAAGGCGAAGCTCCTGCGTTACGACATCGTCCGCTGAGTTCCGTGCATAACGCTGGCTATACAGCCAGCTCTCGCCGTATTCTGCAGGGCTGGCTGTATAGCCAGCATTGTGCGCGCCACCCGGGCTGGAGGCCCGGCCCAAAGACCGGCCTCAGCGGCTCCAGCGGATGGTCGCGACCTGGAACGGGCGGAGCGCGATGCCGATCTTGCCGTCGGCGAGAGGGGCCGTGATCGCCGTCGGCGCGACCTGCTGCCCCGGGGTGCCCGCGACCAGCTCGGCCTCGAGGAGGTCGGTCTCGACGGCGGACGCGGCGGAAAAGCTCGCGGTCAGCGTCGCGGTCGCGCGGCGGCCGTAGGGTTCGTACAGGCGGACGATCACGTCGCCGGAGCCGTCCTCGGCCAGCTTGACCGCCTCGACGGCGACCGGTCCTTCGACATCGATCAACGGGGCGACGGGGTTGCCCGGCCGCGTGCGCGGGGACAGGTTGGCCGCGTAACCGTCGGCGACGGCGTCCTCGACGGTGGCGCCGGGACGGACGGTGAAGGTGAAGGTGTGCCGTCCGACGTCGGTGCGCGGGTCCGGGTAGCGGGCGCCCTTGAGCAGCGAGGCGCGCACCAGCGAGTAGGTGCCGCCGCCCTCGCGCGGGTGCCGGGTGACGTCCCAGCCGTAGGTCTGGGCGTTAGCGATGGCCACGCTGAACCCGGGCTCGCCGACGTGCACCCAGCGGTGTGCGTGGACCTCGAACCGGTGCGCGTCCCACGAGGTGTTCGCGTGGGTCGGGCGGACGAGGTGGCCCATCTCGATCTCGAACGCCGCGCGGTCGGTGTGCGCGTCGACGGGCCAGGCCAGCTTGAGCAGCGAGTCGCGCTCGCGCCAGTCGACGTCGACGCGCACGTGCAGGCGCGGGTCGCCGGGCAGGACGGTGAGGGTCTGGGTCGCCGTCGAGGCGCCGAACGCGCGGCGCACGACGATGCCCGCGCCGCCGTCGGCCTCGACCAGCTCGGCCGCGCCGTCGTCCAAGGGGGTGACGGTGTTGAACGCCGCGGCGTCGATGTCCCAGGCATCCCACTGGTTGGGGAAGTCGGGGTGCAGCTGCAGCAGGTTGCCGACGACGCCGGGAGGGACGGCGTCGCGACCGGTGGCGAGGTCGACCAGCGAGGTGACCCGGCCGCGGTCGTCGACGGCCAGCCGCAGGAGGCCGTTATCGACGACGAACCCGCCGGTCTCTTTGCGTGCCTCAACCGCTCGCCCCGCCGGACGCGTCGACGAAGTCGACCGCGACCGTGGCGAGGCGTCTGGCGCCCGACGCGGAGTCTGTGTGGAGACCGCCGCGCCGAGGGACGGCACGCCTTCGCGGGCGAACGGCGACGCGTTGAAGGTCACGACGTCCTGCCCCTCGCCGGCGAGGAGGCGCTGGGCCCCGTCGATCAGGGCGTTCAGCTCCTCGGCGATGCTCGTGAAGCCCTCGCGCACCTCCTCGTAGACCCAGGCGATGCAGGTGCCGGGCAGGATGTCGTGGAACTGGTAGAGGCAGACCTGGCGCCAGAGCTCGCCGAGGCGCGCGAGCGGGTACTCCATGAGGCCGCGGACCGCGGCGGTCGCGCACCACAGCTCGGCCTCGCGCAGCAGGTGCTCGCTGCGGCGGTTGCCCGCCTTGACGGCCGCGACCGACGTGAACGTGCCGCGGTGCGCCTCGAGATACAGCTCGCCGACCCAGACGCTGGGCGACTCGTGCTCGGCCTCCGCGCGGGCGAAGAACTCGGCGGGCGGCTCGATCCGGACCCGCGGCGAACCCTCAAGGTCGGCCGCCCGCGTCGCCTGGGCCAGCATCTCGCGGGTGGGTCCGCCGCCCCCGTCGCCGTAGCCGAAGGGAACCAGCGACGCGGAGCTGCGGCCCTTGTCGCGGAAGTTTCGGGCCGCGTGCGCGAGGTCGCGGCCGGACAGGTCGGAGTTGTAGGTGTCGACCGGTGGGAAGTGGGTGAAGATGCGGGTGCCGTCGATGCCCTCCCACCAGAACGAGTGGTGCGGGAAGTCGTCGACCTGGTTCCAGGAGATCTTCTGCGTCAGGAACCACTGCGCGCCCGCCAGCTTCGCGAGCTGCGGCAGCGCCCCGGAGTAGCCGAAGGAGTCCGGGAGCCACACCTCCGGGCAGGAGACGCCGAACTTGTCCCGGTAGTAGGCGCGGCCGTAGAGCAGCTGGCGGCACATCGCCTCGCCGCCGGGCAGGTTGGCGTCGGACTCCACCCACATCCCGCCGACGGGGATGATGCCGCCGGCGGCCACGGCCGCGCGCAGCCGCTCGAACAGCTCGGGGTGGTCCTCCTCGATCCACGCCGCGTGCTGCGCCGCGGGGAAGGCGAAGCGGTGCTCCGGGTGGAGGTCGAGCAGGCTCAGCTGGTTGGCGATGGTGCGGGCCGCCTTGCGGCGGGTCTCGCGCAGCGGCCACAGCCAGGCGGAGTCGATGTGGGCGTGGCCGATCGCCGACAGCGTGTGCGCCGACGCCGCGGCGGGGCGGGAGAGGACGTCGGCGAGCTCGGCGCGGGCCGCGGTCGCCGTCGCGGGGATGTCGAAGAGGGCCAGCCGGTCGAGCGCGCGGTCCAGCGCGCGCCGGATCTCCCACCGCCGCTCGCTCTCCTCGGGGAGCTCGGCGGCGAGCTGTCGGAGCGTGGTGATGTCGGCGGCCAGCTCGCGCACCTCGGGGTGCACGACGACGAGGTCTGCCCGACGCAGCGCGTAGAGGGGCGCGGGTCCGGCGGTGGTCTTCTGGCCGAGCTCGGTTTCGATGAACGCGGGGTCGCCGAGCACGACGGGGTTCGCGGCGGCCTCGAGGTAGAACTCGAACCGGCCGTCGGCACCCGCTTCGACGGGGATCCACTGGTTCCTGGGGTTGTGCGCCTTGACGATGCCGCCGTCGGCCCGGAAGACGAGCCCCTCGCATTGGAACCCGGGGGAGGCGTACTCGCCGCCGAGGTCGACGACAGCCTCCAGCGTCTCGCCTCGAAGGCTCTCCGGGACGGTCCCGCGGAAGCGCATCCAGGTCGTCCCCCATGCCGGTCCCCACGGGCCTCCGACCTCGAACGGCTCGTAGTCGAGGGCCAGCCCGACGGCGGGAGGGACGGGCTCGCCCTGTCCGACGACGCCGGGAACCGCCCCGATCGCGTCGGACCCGGGCGCGTCGGTCAACGGGGCGACGGCCACCTCCAGCCGGGCGACGACGCTCACCTCGGCCGGGCGTATCTTCTCCGCGAGGTGACGGGTCACTCGCCCGTCGAGGATGGGCGCGTGGTCGTGCATGAGGGTCCTCCCGACGGCGGCGGTGCTGTTCGCTCATCCTAGAGCGGTGGCGTTTGCCCGATCTGCTAGCATATGTTTTGGAGGTGCTAGCATGGCGACTATTACTATCAGGGCACTTAACGATGATGTGCGCGAGGCGCTGGGGCGGCGCGCGCAGCGACACGGCAGGTCGATGGAGGCTGAGGTCCGGGAGATTCTCGCCGAGCAGGTCAGGATGGACCTGGTATTCCCGAACGTGCTCATCGAGTTCCACGCCGCGATGCGCGAGGATCCGATCGAGTTCGTGATTCCAGAACGCACCTACGACGAGCCGCGGGTGAGCTTCTGATGAGGGTCGCGTTGGACACGAACGTCGTCTCGGAGTTGGCCAAGCCGGACTGCCACGAACGCGTGCTGTCCTGGGCGAGGCAGTTCCGGTCGGCGGAGCTTGTGCTCCCCTCGCCGTGCTGGGCGGAGATTCGCCGAGGGATCGACCTGCTCCCCGACGGGCGGCGGCGCCAAGACCTCTCGATCAGGCTCACGGCGATGGTGGACGGGATGGGTGGTGTGCTCTCGTTCGGGCGCCTAGAGGCAGAGCTGTATGGCGAGCTGATGAGTGAGCCCGGCCGCCCCCGTCCCACACTCGACGCCATGATCGCGGCGGTCTGCAAGGTGAACGACCTGCCGCTGGCCACCCGAAACGTCCGCGACTTCGACGGTTGCGGGATCGACGTCGTCGACCCGTGGGCGTAGCCGTCGTGGATGCGTTGAAGGAAGCTGCGTGCGTCCACACTCGGTGGGAGGATGTGAAGAAGGCGCGTGCTAGCGCCGCCAACGTCTCGGCGGGCAGCGGGATCGGCAGCGCGGACGAGGCGAACGAGAGATCGGAGTTGATCGTGACCGCCGTGAACTTGATTGCGTCGATCCCGGCGCGGGCGGAGACCGTCGACGAGGTCCGCGCGCTGCTCGTCGAGTACGGCGCGCACGTGCTCGCCATGCCGGGGGCCGAGCGCTTCGAGGTCTACGTCGACCGGGACAACCCGACGACGGTGGTCGTCGTCGAGCGCTACGCCGACGACCAGGCCTTCGCCGAGCACCTGGCCGACCCGGCCAACGCCGTCCTGAATGAGGCCCTCGCGGATCTCACCGACGGCGGATCGTCGCTCCAGTTCCTGACGCCCGCCTGAGCCGAGGCGCGGTCGCGCTCGTTGAGCCGGCCCCCGAAGTTGTCCCGCTCCTTGAGCCGGGCCCCTAGGAGCGAAGCGACGCAGGCGCGCGTCGAAAGGCTCTGGCACCCGGTTCCTGGACTGGGGTCAGCGTGGGGTGACCACCGCGCGGTCGCGCCCCGCGTGTGCCCAGGCGTCGCCGATGCGGTCGAGGGGGTAGGCGGTGTAGGGCGCGTCCAGAGTGCCGTCCGCGATGAGGGCGGCGACCTTCGGGAGCTCGGCGATCATCCGCTCGGTCGACACCGAACCCGCGCCGCTGCCGCTGATCCTGATGCGGCGGCTGCGCAGAAGCGTGGCGGGAACCGCGGCGTCGCGCCCAGCGACGGCGCCGATCTGGACGTACGAGATATCGGCGGTGTCGTCACCCAAGCCACGGCGGCCGAGGGCGGCGAAGGCGGCCTCGGCGACCGGGCCCCAGACGTAGTCGAGCACGAGATCGGGGGCGTCGGCGAGCGCGTTCGCGAGGGCGGCGTCGTCGGCGAGGGAGACAGCCACAGCCCCTGTGGTTGCGAGCCAGTCGAGGGCCTGCGGGTCCCGACCCGCCGCGACGACGCGCTCGGCGCCGAGCGCGAACGCGGACTGCACCGCCATGTGACCCGCCATGCCGGTTGCGCCGAGCACGAGGACGGTGCCCAGTGGCCCGCGCGCCTCCCGATGCAGGGTGAGCGGCACCCACCCCGACATGCCCGGGTTCATCCCCGCCGCCACGGCGAGGGGGTCGGCACCGACCGGCAGCTCGACGCCGACGGGGGTGGCCAGCCGCTCGGCCACCGTGCCCCACGGGGCGCGGGGCCAGCCGGTGTAGACCAGACGGCCGTCGGCGGTGCGGGCGACCGCGTCGACGCCGGGCACCAGCGGGTACGCGTGGCTGCTGCCGTAGTGGCGGCCGGTCGCGAGCGAACGGACCACTTGGTGCAGCCCGGCGCCGACCAGCTCGAGGAGGTCGTGGCCGGGTAGCGGCTCGGGGTCGGGGAACTCCGCGCACACGGGGACGGAGTCGGGGGCGGTGAGGATGGCGGCGCGCATGGCTGCTCCTTAACTAAGTTAAATGCTGGTGGTGTCAGTGTGCGTTTAACGACGTTAAGCTGTCAACCATGGCGAAGGGACTCACGCGGGAGCGCATCGTGATGGCGGCCCTCGTGCTGCTCGACGAGCGGGGCATCGACGCGGTGACGGTTCGGGCCGTCGCGACGAGGCTCGACGTGAAGGCGCCCGCACTGTACTGGCACGTCCGCAGCAAGCAGGAGCTGCTCGACGAGATGGGCACCGAGGTCCAGCGCCGCGTGCAAGCCGCGATGAGCGGGGCGCTTCCCGAGGGAGTCGGCTGGGTCGAAGGGCTCGCGCGCTATGGCCGCGCCCTACGCTCGGAGTACCTGGCCCACCGCGACGGCGCCCGGACGTTCAGTGGAACGCGCCTCACCGACCCCGAGGTGCTGCGCGCGCAGGAGCCCTGGCTGGAGCGCTGGACGAGCGCCGGAGTCTCACTGGCCGCCGCCGTCGACGCCGCGGAGATCGTGACCGCGTTCGTCGTCGGCTTCGTGATCGAGGAGCAGGAGCGAGCGCAGTCCGCCGCCGCCGACCCGTCGCGCTACGCCGTCGAGGCGCGTGACGCCGCGCTCGGCGAGGGCGTCCCGCTCGTTGCCGCCACGGCCCACGTGCGCGACGAAGGCGACGCCCGCTTCGAGCGTCAGCTCGGGGTTGTCCTCGCGGGCGTCGCTAGCGCTGCTGCAGCCACAATGATGCGCCGGGAGCGGCGGACGGCTCAGCGAGCGCGGTAGGCCTCGATGGTCTCGATGATCGCCGGGCGGAGCTGAGCCGGGGTGATCACCTTGTCGACAGAGCCGACTCGGACCGCGCGGTGGATGCTGTGCACGCCGTCGAACTCGGCCGCGATCTCGGAGATCTTCTCCGCGCGCGCGGCGGCCTGGGCGTCGGCCAAGGCCAGCTGCAGCTCACCGCGCTCCTCGATCGAGGCCGTGCGCAGACGGGCGTCCAACTCCGCGACGCGGGGATCCGCCGCGGTGCGCTTCGCGACGTCGCCCGCGAACACCACCGCGGCGGCGGGGGCGCCGCCGATGACCGAGGCGTACGAGCCCTCGACCGCGAGCACGGTCATGTCCTCGTTCAGTCGCTTGGAGAACACCACGAACGCGCCGCCGTGGTAGCGGGAGATGACGACGAAGACGATCGGGCCCCGGAAGTTGACGATCGCGCGGCCGATCTCGGCGCCGTACTCCAACTGGAGGTTGCGCATCGACTCGGGCGAGCCGTCGAAGCCGGACAGGTTGGCGAGCACGACGACGGGGCGGTTGCCCGACGACGTGTTGATGGCGCGCGCGGCCTTCTTCGACGAGCGCGGGAACAGCGTTCCCGCGGTGAACGTGTCGGGGCCGTCGGTGGGCGGGAAACCCGCCCTGACGACGGGCTTCGACTCGATGCCCAGCACGCACACCGAGTGCCCGCCCAAGCGGGCGTCCATGACGACGGCGGTCTCGGCCTCGGCCATGCCGGCCCAGCGCTCGACCCGCGGGTAGTCCTGATCGCAGACCGCGGCGATCACCGTGCGGATGTCGAAGGCCTTCTTCCTGTCCGGGTTGTGCTCGGCCGAGAAGATCTGGCCCACCGTCGAGAATTCGGAGCCCTCCGAGTAATGGGGGAAGTCCGAGACGTCGCGGTCCGAAGGGTCGGCCGTCTCGGCGCGCCGGGGGCCGGCCTCGCCGTCGGCAACGTAGGTGTGGTCGTAGTGCGAGAGCAGGATGCCCATCGCGGCGGCGAGGTTCGGCGCCCAGTACTGCGCCTGGCCGTTGGGGCCCATCACGCGGTCGTAGCCGCCGATGCCGAAGTTGTCCTCCGCGGACACGCCGCCGGAGAAGTCCAGCGACTGCTTTCCGGTCAGCACCATGGCGGAGTCCGGCGTCATCACGAGGATGCCCTTCGTGTGCATCAGCATGGTCGCCTCGGCGTTCCAGTACGGCTGCGCGCCCACGTTGATGCCCGCGACGACGACGTTGATCTCGCCGCCGTCCTGCGTGAACTCGACGATGCGCCGCAGCGCCGCGCCGACCCAGTCCATGTTCTCCACGCCGGAGTCCATCGAGATCCGCGCGCCCGAGCTGAGCGTGAACCACTCGACGGGGACGCCCATCTCCTCGGCCAGGTCGATGGCCGCGATGATCCGGCTGCACTCCGGCTCCGCGACGGCGCCGAGGCCCTTCGTCGGGTCGCCGGAGAGGATGATCCGGGTGACGCCCTCGGGGTGCAGCGCGGTGGGCGTGGTGACCCTCGCGGCGATGATGCCCGCCGGGTTTTGGCCGGGGGCGCGGTCGACCTCGACGAGGCGACCCTGCTCGTTCAGGTCCAGCTCGACGAGGCTGCCGCCCGGGCCGGCGAGGGCCTCCGACAGCTCGTACGGGTAGACCAGGCCGCGACGACGCGCGCGCAGCACCTTGCCCGCGTAGTCGTCGAGCGGCTGCAGCGGCTCGGTGGGCGGGGCGCCGACCGACGCCGTCACGCCCGCACCCGGCTGGGCGTGGAAGCGGATGGCGAGGGGG
>CAYVWO010000067.1:0-1469 GCA_964455495.1 uncultured Tessaracoccus sp. | reverse complement strand
CCCGCGCCGTCGGACAGCGGCGTGATCTTCGACTGCAGCGGGGTGACGTCGTCGAGGCTGAGGTCGATCTCCGGCCACACGTCGATCCACACGTGGTTCATGTCCAGCTTGCTGCCGGCCGAGCCGCGGGCGGTGCGGGTGCGGCGGATGGCCTCGAGGCAGTGCGCGATGGCGCGCTCCGCGTGGGGGAGGGCGAGCAGGGTGCCGTCGGCGTCGCGCACGGGCGACAGCTGGCGGACCTGCGCCATGGCGACCAGGCGCCGGTCGCCGGGGTTCGACTTGGCGACGCACTCGAACAGCCAGACGTCCTCCGGGGCGGGGAGCCGAGTGGTGTCGAACTCGCGGAGCCGCCAGAGGTCGAGCCGCCGGCCCGCCATGGGGTGTGCGCCGCGGACGCGGGTGTCCTCGGTCAGCACGCCGTCGGCGTCGGGACGGAAGGTGAAGTAGGAGACGTCGTCGGTGCACACGCCGACGGCGATCCGCTTCACCTCGGGGCCGACCGACCACCCGCGGAGGCGCTCGGTCAGCTGCGCGCCGAGGGCGTCGTCGTCGATCTCCTCGTCGGACGACACGTACAGCTCGCAGACGGCGTCCTCGCCCTCCTCGCGGAGCGCGAACTGCTCGCCGACGAGGCGCTCCAGCGCCCCGCCTGGGGCCAGCTCCTCGCAGGTACCGACCGTGGTCACGAAGCGGCGCGGGCGCCCCTCGAGCACGTAGTCGGCGATGACCGCGGCGCGGCCGTCGAGCTCGAGGCGATGGACGTCGCGCAGCTGGTACTCGGAGTAATACTTGTGCAGCAGCACCTCGAGCATCGGCTCGACGGCGGGGACCCCGGCCTTGAGGTGGCGGGCGAGGTACGTGGCCGTCCACTCGTGGATGCCGGCGAGGCTCCGGACGTGGTCGGCGTAGTCGGGCGCGGCCGGGTCGGCTGCGAGCGCGGCCACCTCGTCGCCGAGGCCGCTGAGGATCGACTCGCGCTCCGCGTCCACCTGCGGCTGGTCGAACCAGCGGAACCGCACGGAGCGGGTGAGGTCGCCGACGGCGGGGAAGCGCAGCTGGGTGGCGCGCAGGATGCGCTCGAGGTCGGCGCGGGCCGACGACGCGCGCCCGTCGTTCGGGGCCGGCTCGGCCAGCCAGCGGTCGAGGATGCCCAGCACGATCGGCACGTCCGAGGCCACGCGCTTCTGCGCGAGGAAGACGCGGAACACCGCCTCCTCGAGCTGGGGCGTGCGGTCGAGCGAGTCGACGCCGTAGTGCCGCAGCACGCGCGTCAGGCGCTCGACGAACTGCTCCTGCAGGCCGGCGCGGTCGACGTCGAGCGTCGTCAGGTAGCGATGGAAGTGCTCGCGGTCGGAGTGGATGCGCAGCTCGGTCTGTTCCTGAGCGCCGACGGGGCGGTTGCGGCTGAGCTCCGCGAGGTCCGCGAACAGCTCGATCAGCGCCACCTCGCCGGTCAGCACGTCGGCGCC
>CAYVWO010000066.1:4364-10100 GCA_964455495.1 uncultured Tessaracoccus sp. | reverse complement strand
GCACCCGATGCCGCAGACGTGAAGAGGCGAGAACAGAATGAGAGTTCATGGCGAAGAAAGAAGGAGCCCTCGAGCTCGAGGGCACCGTGGTCGAGGCCCTGCCCAACGCGATGTTCCGCGTGGAGCTGGCCAACGGCCACAAGGTCCTGACGACCATCAGCGGCAAGATGCGCCAGCACTACATCCGCATCCTGCCCGCGGACCGCGTCGTCGTGGAGCTGTCCCCCTACGACCTGACGCGCGGCCGGATCGTCTACCGGCACAAGTAGACGACGCCCCACGTCGACGACGCGCCCATCCCGTTTCGGGGTGGGCGACTTTCGTGCGCGACTGGCGGCCGGTTTCGGTGAGTCGGTTGCGGGCCTTATGGGCAGGGGGTAGCCTCGTTAAGTACCCTTTGGCGACGTCTTCTTCACCATCGGCGGTGGGGCTCTCGCCCTCCTCGTGCGGTGTCGGCTTCCCCGGAGGGATGGCAATCTTGCCTGCACCTAGGAGGTTCTCTCATGACCAAGAAGTTCCGTGGCACGGCGGCTGCACTCGCGGCCGGTGCGCTCACGCTGACCATGGCGCCGTCGGCCCTCGCGGCTCCCGACAACTCAGACGCCGACTTCAAGCCCAACGTCGCAACGCCCGGCCTGCACCGGATCGCCGACAAGGACCGGATCTCCACCGCGGTCAAGGCCTCGCAGTCGCGGACCTGGGGCGTCGTCAAGAAGGTGGCTCCAGGGAGCCTCTACTGGGAGTGCACCATTCCGGGCGACGCGTGGGGCCTCGTAGCCCGCTCCCGGATACAGGGCACGGCGGTACCCGCCAATACCCAGGCCGGGGCCACGAAGGTGGTCGAATACACCGCGTGGCCGGGCGAGAGGGCCGAGACCAGGCGGTTCACCTGCACCGCGACGGTCGCCACGAAGGAGATCGTGCGCCGTGACGTGCACGTCATCGTCGCGCGCTCTGACGACTTCCCGGATGCCATCGCGGCTTCCCCGCTGGCCGATGTACTCAACGCGCCGGTCCTCATCAACCCCACGGCCAAGCTCGACGCTCGGGTGAAGGAGGAGATCGCGCGGCTCAAGGCCACCGCGACCGGTGGCGGCGAGGTCTACGTGCACCTGCTCGGCGGCACCAACGCGCTGTCGCATGGCGTCGAGAAGGCGATCGACGGGGTGCTCGGCGACAAGGAGCACACGCTGCGCTACCAGGGCATCGACCGCTACCAGACGGCGGTGGCCATCTCGAGCGTGGCGTTGACCGTCTACGGGATCGACTCCGGCGCCGGAGTCCAGGATGCCAACGTCTACTTGACGACCGGCCTCGACTTCGCCGACGCGCTCGCCGGCGGCGCCGCCGCCGCGAACAACGACGGCGTGGTCCTGCTCACGGCGGGGGAGAAGCTGGACCGTCGTGGCTTCACCGAGAAGTACCTCATGTCGCTGCGCACCTGGGTCAACGACGGCTTGACCAACAACACCACCGAGACCATCGCGGTGGGAGGCCCGTCGGCCCGCGCCGCGGCGAAGCTCGACATTCGCCTGGCGAAGGAGTACGTGGGTAAGGACCGCTTCGATACCGCAGCCAAGACGGCCAAGGGCGAGTTCTCCATGAAGAAGTCCGCGACGCACACGCAGAACTTCGCGGTGGTGTCCGGCGTGACCTACGCCGACGCGCTGGTGGCCTCGGCCTACATCGCCAACGCGGACGGCCCGTTGCTGCTGACCCATCCGGGCAAGCTGAGCGCGGTGACGGCGACGTACCTCGGCTCGGTGGCCGACGCGAACGACCGCGTCTTCACCTTCGGTGGCCCCGGCGCCATGGACAGCGCGGTGCACGCCGCGATCAAGGACCTGCTGAACTTCTGATCCGGTCCGGAACCGCCGCCCGCGGCGGACAGAAAGGGTCCCATCTCCCCGAGGAGATGGGACCCTTTGGCCGTCGCCATCCTGAAAGCGACTCCGCGGCATTCCGCCAATGGCCGAACAACTCCGCTGATGGAGGCTGAGCCGATCATAGCGCGTCGGCGATCAAGCGGACAACATCAGCTTCGCCGGTGGCGAAGTCCCGGGGCTTCGGGGCTCCTGCAGCGCGGTCTGCGCCGGTGCAGTGGGGCGTGAGTTGCGAACCTCAAGCGGGACTTCACCGTCGGTGGACGCCCAGGCCGCGCGGCAAACCCCCAAGTCAAGGGGGTGAAGAGCATGTGTGGAGGGCGGATTTCGGACGAAACCGCCCCCCAAGTTGCATGCCGCCTCGAACGACCTGTAGTGTTTCTCACGAGTTCCGGTTCGTACCGATTGCGGCCGGGGCAGTCTCCCGAGATCTCGATCCTCGGGGCAGGGGGACACACGTTCACATCCTGAGCTAGGAGGATTGCTCATATGGGCAAGAAGATTCGTGGCGCTGCCGCTGCTGCTGCTGTTGGCGCGCTCACCCTGACCATGACGCCGCTGGCAAACGCGGCGCCCGACAACGCCGACGATGCTTTCACGCCGTCGATCCCGTCCCGCGGTATCCACCGCATCGCCGACAAGGATCGCATCTCCACCGCCGTCCTCGCCTCGCAGTCCCGCTCGTGGGGCGTCGTGACCAAGGTCGTTGCGGGCCAGAACTACTGGGAGTGCACCATCCCCGGAGACCCCTGGGGTTTGGCGGCTCGCGCTGGCATCCAGGGCACTGAGACCAAGAAGGCCGCGGGCGAAACCCAGGTCGTCCCTTACCAGGTCCCGGTCTTTGCCAACGGCAAGTGGACGTTCGAGACGCGTAACTTTACCTGCACCTCGACCGTCGCGCGGGAGACCGTCGTCAACAAGGACGTGCACATCATCGTTGCGCGTTCTGACGACTTCCCGGATGCCATCGCGGCTTCCCCGCTGGCCGACGTGCTCAACGCCCCGGTGCTGATCAACCCCACCGACTCGCTTGACCCCCGCGTTAAGAACGAGATCGCTCGCCTCGCCGGCACCGTGAGCGGCAACGGCAAGACCTACGTGCACCTGCTGGGCGGCACCAACGCCCTGTCGCACAACGTCGAGAACGCGATCGATGACGTGCTTGGTAACAAGATCAGCACGCTGCGCTACCAGGGCGTCGACCGTTACCAGACGGCCGTCAACATCGCCAGCGTCACGCTGAACTCCTACGGCATCGACTCCGGTAACAAGACGAAGGACGCCAACGTCTACCTCACCACGGGCCTCGACTTCGCCGACGCCCTGTCGGGTGGCGCGGCCGCTGCCAACAACGACGGCATCGTCCTGCTGACCCAGGGCGAGGAGCTCGATCGTCGCGGCTTCACCGATGCCTACATCGTCGCGCTGCGCACGTGGATCAACGACAACGGCGCGGAGGTCAACACGAACGAGACCATCGCCGTTGGCGGTCCCTCGGCTCGTGCCGCCGCCAAGTACGAGATCCGTCTGGCCAAGAAGTACGTGGGCGCCAACCGCTTCGAGACCGCCGCTCTGGCTGCTCGTGGCGAATTCGACCTGGTGAACTCGGACGACGCGCTCGCGACGCAGAACTTCGCCGTGGTGTCCGGCGTGACCTACGCCGACGCGCTGGTGGCCTCGGCCTACATCGCCAACGCCGACGGCCCGCTGCTGCTCACGCTTCCCAACAAGCTGAGCCCGGTCACCGCGTCGTACCTCAACGACGCCGTCGACTCGAACGACCGCGTGTTCACCTTCGGTGGCACCGGCGCGATGGCCAAGTCGGTTCACGACGAGATCGCCGCGATCTTCAACCGCTGATCCGGATCTTCGTCTCGGCCTAGCCGGGGCGGGGTGAAGTGAAAACTGGGCCCCCATTCCCTCTGGGAATGGGGGCCCATTCGCGTCGACGTGCATTTGCCGTTCGACGCCGACTCGTATAGAGTCTATCTTCGGTCGTCACCACCCCCGGATTTGCGTGGGCGTTCGACGGCCACTCATTCCACCGCCAGATTGGGAGCGTTCGCGCTCCCAGTCGCCGATTGAAAAGGTTGCTCGAATGAAGGTTCAGCCGAGCGTCAAGAAGATCTGCGACAAGTGCAAGGTCATCCGCCGGCACGGTCGTGTGATGGTGATCTGCGACAACCCGCGCCACAAGCAGCGTCAGGGCTGACCCTGAGGCCGCAGGCCTCGGGCGAGTAGAACACCGCGGAAGAGGGAGAGATCCCGCTCCGCCGACAACTGAAGCAACGTGCACGCACGGGTCCCTCCCGGGACCTCCACCCTTGGACGAAGGCCAAGGCCCCGTCGGCGCCCGAGAGGCACCACAGGCTACGGGGACGCGTCACGCCACACACCTTCGCGGTCCTGAGACCAGCCCCGAAAGGGCAGGGACCGAAAACCCAAGAAAGGTACCGCCTGATGGCACGCCTCATTGGTGTCGACCTCCCGCGCGAAAAGCGCCTCGAGGTTGCACTGACCTACATCTTCGGCATCGGCAAGACCCGTGCCGCCGAGACCCTCGCCGCCACCGGTGTGAGCGGCGATCTCCGAGTCCACCAGCTGACCGACGACCAGCTCGTCGCGCTGCGCGACCACATCGAGGCCAACTACGAGACCGAGGGTGACCTGCGCCGCAGCGTCGCCGCCGACATCCGTCGCAAGGTCGAGATCGGCAACTACCAGGGCCGCCGCCACCGCAGCGGGCTCCCGGTTCGTGGTCAGCGCACCCGCACCAACGCGCGCACCCGCAAGGGCAAGAAGAAGGCCGTCGCTGGCAAGAAGAAGGCGCGCTGACCCTGACGGGTTGGGCCTCTCTAGGACTCAAGGAGTAAAGACTTAATGGCTACTGCAAGCCGCAAGGCGGCCGCCAAGACCAAGGTGCGCCGCAAGGAAAAGAAGAACGTGCTCGCCGGCCAGGCGCACATCAAGAGCACCTTCAACAACACCATCATCTCGATCACCGACCCCAACGGCGCCGTGATCTCCTGGGCCTCCGCCGGCACCGTCGGCTTCAAGGGCTCCCGCAAGTCGACGCCGTTCGCCGCCCAGATGGCAGCCGAGGCCGCCGGCCGTCGCGCCATGGAGCACGGCATGAAGAAGGTCGACGTCTTCGTCAAGGGCCCCGGCTCCGGCCGTGAGACCGCGATCCGCTCGCTCGGCGCCGTCGGCCTCGAGGTTGGCGCGATCTCCGACGTGACCCCGGTGCCGCACAACGGCTGCCGTCCGCCCAAGCGTCGTCGCGTCTGAGCCCGAGAGTAGAGGACTAACACCATGGCTCGTTACACCGGCCCAATGACCAAGAAGTCCCGTCGCCTCGGGACTGACCTCGTCGGCAACGACAAGGCCTTCGAGCGCCGCCCTTACCCCCCGGGCGTCCACGGCCGCGGCCGCACGAAGGACTCCGAGTACTCGCGGCAGCTCAAGGAGAAGCAGAAGGCGCGCTACGCCTACGGCGTTCTCGAGAAGCAGTTCCGCCGCTACTACGAGGAGGCCGACCGTCACCCCGGCAAGACCGGTGACCGTCTGCTGCAGATTCTCGAGTCGCGCCTCGACAACGTCGTGTACCGCGCAGGCTTCGCCGCGACCCGCCGCCAGGCGCGTCAGCTCGTCGTGCACGGTCACTTCCTCGTCAACGGCGGCCGCGTCGACATCCCGTCGTACCGCGTCCGCGCACACGACATCATCGACGTCGCCGACAAGTCGCTGAACCTGACCCCGTTCATCATCGCCCGTGAGACCCACGGCGAGCGCGCCGTCCCGGCGTGGCTCGAGGCGCGCCCCAACCGGATGCGCATCCTGGTTCACCAGCTCC
>CAYVWO010000066.1:0-4354 GCA_964455495.1 uncultured Tessaracoccus sp. | reverse complement strand
GCGCGGGAAGGAAAGTCAATGCTCATCGCTCAGCGCCCGACCCTCTCCGAGGAGGTCGTCTCCGACTTCCGCTCGCGGTTCGTCATCGAGCCGCTGGAGCCCGGCTTCGGCTACACGCTCGGCAACTCGCTGCGTCGCACCCTGCTGTCGTCCATCCCGGGCGCGGCCGTGACCAGCATCAAGATCGAGGGCAACCAGCACGAGTTCTCCACCCTGGAGGGTGTGGTCGAGGACGTCACCGAGATCATCCTCAACCTCAAGGGCCTCGTGCTCTCCTCCGAGGAGGACGAGCCGGTCGTCATGTACCTGCGCAAGGCCGGCGCCGGCGCGGTCACCGCGGGCGACATCCAGCCCCCGGCGGGCGTGGAGATCCACAACCCGGACCTGCACATCGCCACGCTGAACGACCACGGCAAGCTCGAGATGGAGCTCGTCGTCGAGCGCGGCCGCGGCTACGTGTCCGCGGTGCAGAACAAGGACCCGGAGGCCGAGATCGGCCGCATCCCGGTGGACTCGATCTACTCGCCGGTGCTCAAGGTCACCTACAAGGTTGAGGCGACTCGCGTCGCCCAGCGCACCGACTTCGACCGTCTCATCATCGACGTCGAGACCAAGACCTCGATCGCCCCGCGCGACGCCGTCGCCTCGGCCGGCCGCACGCTGGTCGAGCTGTTCGGCCTCGCCCGCGAGCTGAACGTCGAGGCCGAGGGCATCGAGATCGGCCCGTCGCCCGTCGACGAGCAGATCACCGAGTCGCTGAACCTGCCCGTCGAGGACCTCGACCTGTCGGTTCGCTCCTACAACTGCCTCAAGCGGGAGGGCATTCACACCGTCGGTGAGCTCGTCGCCCGCAGCGAGGAGGACCTGCTCGACATCCGCAACTTCGGCTCGAAGTCGATCGACGAGGTGAAGGAGACCCTCGCGGGCCTCGGCCTCGCGCTGCGCGATTCGCACCCGGGCTTCGACCCGCTGCAGGCCATCGAGCGTTACGACGAGGACTCGGACTTCGCCGAGACCGAGCAGTACTGACCGCCCACACAAACACCCAACTGGAGTTCTAGCAATGCCCAAGCCAACTAAGGGCGCCCGTCTGGGCGGCAGCCCCACGCACGAGCGCATGATCCTGCGTAACCTGACCAGCCAGCTGATCGAGCACGGCCGGATCACGACGACCGAGACGAAGGCCCGCCGCATGCAGCCCCTCGCCGAGAAGGTCATCACCAAGGCCAAGCGCGGCGACCTGCACTCGCGTCGCCTCGTCTTCGCCACGCTGTTCGACACCAAGTCGGCCCGCCCCGAGGATCGCCTCGTGAAGAAGCTGTTCGACGAGGTCGCCCCGGCACTCGCCGACCGTGAGGGCGGTTACACCCGGATCACGAAGATCGGCCCCCGCAAGGGCGACAACGCTCCGATGGCGATCATCGAGATCATCACCGAGCCGGTGACCCCGAAGGCCAAGCCTGCCGCGAAGCCCGCCAAGGCTGAGAAGCCTGCGAAGGCCGAGAAGAAGGCCGAGCCGGTCGTCGAGGAGGCCGCTGAGGTCGAGGAGGCCCCCGTCGTCGCCGAGGCCGAAGAGGCCGCCGAGGCCGAGGCCAAGTGAAGGCTTAGGGAAGCATTGATCGTGCTTCCCTAGCCAGGTAATTGGGCGAGGGGTTCCGCGAGGAGCCCCTCGTTCACTTTTTGCGGCTGCCGCCCAGTAGGGTGGGCGCCGTACCGAGAGGAGTCCCCCCCGATGCTGCGCCGTTTCCTTACCGGAGCCGCACTGTCAGCGCTGTTGCTGACGGGCTGTGGTCAAGACCAAGGCCAAGACGCGACCGTCGAGATCGGCGCCGTGACCATCGTGTCGCATCCGTCCCTCGACGCGATCTACGAGGGCTTCAAGGAGGGGCTCGCGGAGGCGGGCTACGTCGAGGGCGAGAACCTGAAGCTCGATTTCCAGAACCCGCAGGGCGACCAGCAGACGCTGGCCAACATCACCTCGGCGTTCGCGTCGAGCACCTACGATCTCTTCCTGACCATCGCGACGCCGCCGACGCAGGCGCTGGCACAGGCCGTCACGGACCGGCCCATCGTGTTCGCCTCGGTGACCGAGCCAGTGGGCGCCGGCCTGGTCGACTCGATGGAGAAGCCCGGGCACAATGTAACGGGTACGTCGGATCAGATCCCGCCCGAGCAGCAGCTCGACCGGCTGCAGCAGATCCTCCCGGGGCTGAAGAGCCTCGGCATCGTCTACACCTCCAAGGAGATCAACGCCGAGTTCCAGGCCGCGGCGATGTCGCAGGCCGCGAAGGCGCGCGACATCGAGGTCAAGACCGTCACCGTCACCGACTCGGCTGAGGTGGCCCAGGCCGCCGAGTCGCTCGACGTCGACGCCTACTGGGTGGGCAACGACAACACGGTCGTGAGCGCCATCGAGTCCGTGGTGCAGGCGGCGGAGCAGAAGGGCAGCCTGCTCTTCACCTCCGACGCCGACTCCGTCGTCAGGGGTGCGGCCGCCAGCCTCGCCACCGACTACAAGGCTCAGGGCGTGCAGACCGCGAAGATCGCCGTGAAGATCCTGAGGGGGGCCGACCCCGCGACGACCCCCGTGGAGATCCAGGAGTCGTTGGAGTTCACCGTCAACCCCGAGGCGGCCAAGCGGATGGGCACCGAGATCCCGGCCGACGTGCTCGCGCAGGCCGACAACACCGTCTAGCCCCACGGCGTCGCCACCGTCTGAAACCGACGCCTTGGCGGGCGCGGCGCCTCACCCCAATTACTGTGTACCCCACATTTACCTGTTGAAGGATCAAGGAGAGTCATGAAGCTCAAGGCACTTGTTGCGGGAGCGGCGATCGCCGCTCTCGCGCTGACCGCGTGCGGCGGCGGCACCCCCGCGCCGACCCAGACGACCGGCGCCAACTCCCCGGCCCCGACGGAGACCAGCGGCGGCGGGGCCCCTGCGGCCGTCAAGATCGGCGCCATCACCTTCGTCACCCACCCCGCCCTCGATGCCGCCTACGCGGGCTTCGTCGAGGAGCTCAAGGCCGCCGGGTATGTTGAGGGTGAGAACCTCACCATCGACTCGCAGAACCCGCAGGCCGACCAGGGGACGCTGACCAGCATCGTCGGCACCTTCGCGTCGTCCGACTACGACGCCTTCTACGGCATCGCGACGCCGTCGGCGCAGGCGCTTGCCGCCGCCATCACCGATCGCCCCATCGTGTTCTCCGCGGTCACGGACCCCGTAGCCGCCGAGCTCGTCTCCTCGTGGGACGCGCCGGATGCCAATGTCACCGGCGCCTCCGACCTCAACCCGATGAAGGAGCAGCTCGAGCTGATCCGCGAGGCGCTGCCGGAGGCCAAGACCGTCGGCATCGTCTACTCCTCGGGCGAGGTGAACTCCGAGGTGCAGGTCGCGGAGGCCGAGAAGTACGCCACCGATCTCGGGTTCGAGATCAAGACCGCCACCATCACCAACACCAACGAGGTGCAGCAGGCGGCTGAGTCGCTGAATGTCGACGCGTACCTGATCCCGACGGACAACGCCGTGGTCTCCGCGGCGGAGTCCGTGCTCCAGGTTGCCGAGGACAAGGGCACCCCGGTGTTCGCTTCCGACGAGTCGACGATGGAGCGCGGCGCGGCCGCGGGCCTGTCGGTCAACTACACGCAGCAGGGCCGCGACGCCGCCAAGATCCTGGTGAAGATGCTGAACGGCACCAAGGCCAGCGAGATCCCGGTCGAGACCCAGAAGGAGTTCGACCTGTTCGTCAACGAGGCGGGCGCCACCGCGCAGGGGCTCACCCTGCCGGAGTCCATCGTCTCGCGCGCGACCAAGAAGTTCTGAGGCGGAGAGCCCCGTGGTCATCGCGATCGAGCTCGGCCTGCTCTTCGCCATCATGTCGTTGGGCGTGTACCTGACCTACCGGGTGCTCGACTTCCCCGACCTGACGGTGGACGGCTCGTACACGACGGGGGCGGCCGTGACCGCGATCCTCATCGTGAACGGCGTGCCCTTCTACCTGGCGATCCCGCTGGCGATCGTCTCGGGCATGCTCGCCGGCGTGATCACGGGGCTGCTGCACGTCTGGGGAGGGATCAACCCGCTGCTGGCGGGCATCCTCACCCAGATCGCCCTCTACTCGATCAACCTGCGCATCATGGGCAAGGCCAACCTGCCCCTGCTGCGCACCGACACCCTGGTGTCCGGCATGCGGGAGGACCGCGTGCTGGGCACCTGGGTGTCCGTCGGGGTGTTCGCCCTGATGGTGGTCGCGTTCATGCTGGCGCTGGACTGGTTCCTCAACACCGACCTGGGCCTGGCCCTGCAGGCCACCGGCGACAACGAGCGCATGATCCGCGCCCAGGGCGTGTC
>CAYVWO010000065.1:5015-10117 GCA_964455495.1 uncultured Tessaracoccus sp. | reverse complement strand
GGTCGCACCGTCGCCGTGATCGGCTACGGCTCGCAGGGCCACGCGCACGCGCTGAGCCTGCGCGACTCGGGCGTCGACGTCCGCGTCGGCCTGCGTGAGGGCTCGTCCTCGCGGGCGAAGGCCGAGGCCGAGGGCCTGCGCGTCGTGTCGGTGGCCGAGGCCGCCGCCGAGGCCGACCTCATCATGATCCTGGCGCCCGACCAGCACCAGCGGAAGATCTACGCCGAGGACATCGAGCCCAACCTGCAGGAGGGCGACGCGCTGTTCTTCGCGCACGGCTTCAACATCCGCTTCGGCTACATCACCGCCCCCGAGGGCGTCGACGTCTGCATGGTCGCGCCGAAGGGCCCCGGCCACCTGGTGCGCCGTGAGTACGCCGAGGGTCGCGGTGTGCCCGCGATCGTCGCCGTCGAGGTGGACGCCTCGGGCGAGGCCTGGCCGCTGGCCCTGTCCTACGCCAAGGCGATCGGATCGCTGCGCGCGGGTGGCATCAAGACCACCTTCACCGAGGAGACCGAGACCGACCTGTTCGGCGAGCAGGCCGTCCTGTGCGGTGGCGCGTCCGCGCTCGTGCAGGCCGGCTTCGAGACCCTCGTCGAGGCGGGCTACCAGCCCGAGGTCGCCTACTTCGAGTGCCTGCACGAGCTGAAGCTGATCGTCGACCTCATGTACGAGGGCGGCATCGCCAAGCAGCGCTGGAGCGTCTCGGACACCGCCGAGTACGGCGACTACGTCTCCGGCCCCCGCGTCGTCGACGCGCGGGTCAAGGAGAACATGAAGGCCGTTCTCACCGACATCCAGACCGGCGCGTTCGCCAAGCGCTTCATCGACGACCAGGACGCCGGCGCTCCCGAGTTCAAGGAGCTCCGCGCGAAGGGCGAGGCGCACCCGATCGAGGCCACCGGCCGCGAGCTGCGTAAGCTGATGAGCTGGGTCGAGACCACCGACACGGACTACGTGGAGGGCTCCGCCGCCCGCTGAGGCGCGTGAAAGCTCGACGGACCGGGGCCTGCGGAGACGCAGGCCCCGGTCTTGTCATTGACTCGTCTGCAGCGCCGCGAGCCGGTGTTGCAGGTCCGCTGTTCGCGGGTGGAGCTCCCGGTAGACGGCGTAGAGCTCGTCGTAGACCCGCTTCGCCTCCGGGTTCGGCTCCACCCTGCGCGCGACGGACGTCCACTCGGCGTCGCGTTCGACGGTCCCGCTCGCGACGCCCGCCAGCATCGCGTCGCCGTAGCACGCGCCCATCGACTGCTGGGTGATGTCCTGCGCTAGGCCGGTCACGTCGGAGACGATCTGCGGCCATAGGCCTCCCGTGGTGCCGCCGCCGACGGAGAACAGCCGTGTCGGGGTGGTCCCCGCGGCGGCCATCGCGTCGAGGATGTGGCGGGCGGCGTAGGCCGTCCCCTCGAGGAGAGCGCGGTACAGGTGCCCTCGCCCGTGATTCAGCGTGAGGCCGCAGATCGTGCCGCGGGCGAGCGGGTCGAGGATCGGGCAGCGCTCGCCTGCGAAGTAGGGGAGGACCACCAGCCCATGTGAGCCCTCCTCGACGGCGGCGGCCTCGGACGTGAGGTCCGCGAAGGAGACGTCGCCGATCATGTCGCGGAGCCACTTCGTCAGCGACCCGGACGTGGCCGTCCCGCTGGTGAAGTGGTACGTGCCCTCGAAGAGATGCGCGTTGGACCAGAGCTGCGGCGAGGAGTACGGCCGGTCGGTCACGACGACGATGGACATCGTCGAGCCGTAGATCATGACGCCGTCGCCGGGGTTGCGGGCGCCGACGCTCATCGCGTCGGCGAACGCGTCCATGGTGCCCGCGGCGACGGGGAGCCCCTCCGGGAGCCCGGTGAGCCGGGCGCCCTCGGCGCTGACGTGCCCGGCGACCTCGCCCGGCCACCGGAGTGTCGGCATCGGGATTCCGGGGGCGACCTCCTCGCACCACTCGGGAATCCACCCTCCCTCGTGCACGTCGTAGAGGGGCTCGCAGAATCCGGCCGAGATGTGGTCCAGGAAGTACGCGCCGGTGAGCCGGTGCGCGATGAAGGAGCTTGCCATGAACCAGCGCTCGGTGCGCGCGTAGACCTCGGGTTCGTTCCTGCGCAGCCACAGCAGGCGGCCGCCAACCGACTGGGCGTTCATCGGGTTTCCGCAGCGGGCGACGATGTTCTCCTCGCCCAGCAGGCCGGTGAGCTCGTCGACCTCGGCGCCCGAGCGCGTGTCGATGCCGTAGAGGATCGCGGGCCGCAGCGGGCGGGCGTCCTCGTCGCAGGCGACGATGCACGGCCCGATGCCCGAGACGGCCAGGCCCGCCAGCTCGCCGTCGCCGACCTGCGGGAGGAGTTCCGCGCAGATCTCGACGAAGTCGCGCCACCAGACGGCCTCGGCGTCGTGCTCGGCCCAGCCCGGCGCGGGGAGGGACAGGTCGTGCGGGCGCTCGCTGACCGCGACCACCTCTCCGTCGGCGCGGGCAAGGACCCCCTTCGAGCTCCCCGTGCCGATGTCCACGCCCAGGAGGAGGGTGCTCTTCGCGGCGGCAGTGCTCATGGGGTTCCTTTCGGTCTCCTCCTATCGTGCACCACCACCCCGTGGGTGCGTCCATCGGTTTCGACTCAGACGCTCGACTGGCGCCTCGCGGTCCGGCTCGACCAGCGGAGGGGTAACCAATATAAACACAGAAAATAATCTGTACTTGTGTTGACATCGTGTTGTTTTGGGTCCAGGATGAGGGTATGGCGTCGCGAAGAGGTGTCGCCTAGGCGCACTGCCGGTCGAGTGCCGCTCGACCGAACTGGTTAGGGCTTGCCGCGGGCCTGGCCAGGCTGCACTGTCCTGCGTCGCAGAAGAGCAAGAGGAGTTACGCATGAGTGTTACCACCACCCCACCTGGAGGGGGCGCGCGAGTCGCAGTCCAGAAGTTCGGGACCTTCCTCTCGGGCATGATCATGCCCAACATCCCGGCGTTGATTGCATGGGGTCTTCTGACGGCCCTGTTCATCGACGTCGGCTGGCTCCCCAACGCGTCCCTCGCGTTGATGGTGGGCCCCACCATCCATTACCTGCTGCCCCTGCTGATCGCCAACACCGGCGGCCGGATGGTCTACGACTTCCGCGGCGGCGTCGTTGGCGTGCTCGGAACCATGGGCGCAATCGTCGGTTCCGACTACCTGATCGCGCAGTTCAACGCCACGCTGCCTGAGGGGGCGAGCCAGCTCGGCCAGATCCACATGTTCATCGGCGCCATGATCATGGGCCCGCTGAGCGCCTGGGTGATGAAGAAGCTCGACGCGTTGTGGGCCGGCAAGGTCCGCGCGGGCTTCGAGATGCTTGTCGACATGTTCTCCGCCGGCATCGCCGGATTCCTGATGATGCTGTTCGGCTTCACCGCGATCGCTCGCCTCGTCAACGTGATCATGGACGTCCTCGGCTCGGCCGTGGCCTGGCTGATCGAGACGGGTCTCCTGCCGCTGGTCAGCATCGTGATCGAGCCCGCGAAGGTGTTCTTCCTGAACAACGCCATCAACCACGGCGTGCTCACCCCGTTGGGAACCGCTCAGTCGGACCTTGATGGCAAGTCGATCCTCTTCCTGCTGGAGGCCAACCCCGGCCCCGGCCTCGGCCTTCTTCTGGCCTTCACCTTCTTCGGATTGGGTGCGGCGCGGGCCTCCGCCCCCGGAGCCGCGATCATCCACTTCCTCGGCGGCATCCACGAGATCTACTTCCCCTACGTGCTGATGAAGCCGCAGCTGCTGATCGCGATGATCCTCGGCGGCATGACCGGCGTCACCACCAACATGGTCTTCGGTTCGGGCCTGCGCGGGCCTGCCGCGCCGGGCTCCTTCCTCGCGGTGCTGTTCCAGACCGCCTCGGACTCCTACGTGGGCGTGATCTTGTCCGTGGTGCTGTCGGCGACGGTCACCTTCCTGGTCGCAGCCTTCATCCTCCGGCTCTCGCGCAAGCGCGACCTGGAGAAGGGCGACGCGGGCGACCTCTCCGCCGCCGTGGCCAAGACCCAGGCCAACAAGGGCAAGGAGTCCGCGGCGCTGTCGGCGCTCGGTGGTGGCGGGGCCGCAAAGATCGAGAGGCCCATCACGTCCATCGTGTTCGCCTGCGACGCGGGCATGGGCTCAAGCGCCATGGGAGCCAGCGTGCTGCGCAAGAAGATCAAGGACGCCGGCTACGACAACGTCACCGTGGTCAACAAGGCGGTGCGCAACCTCGAGGACAACATCGACGTCCTCGTCACGCAGCGTGAGCTTGGCGACCGGGCTGTCGCCCTCGCGCCGAGCGCCGTCGCGGTGTTCGTGGACAACTTCATGAACTCGCCCCGCTACGACGAAGTGCTCCAGATGGTCATCGACTCGCACGCCGTCGGCGCGCAGCCTGTTGCGGCTGCAGCTGCGGCTTCGGTCCAGGAAGCCCCGGCTCCCTCCGCCGACGCCGGTCCCGACGTGCTCGCTGCGGAGTCCGTGGTGCTCTCCGGCGCCGCTACCGACGCCGCCTCCGCCATCGCGGAGGCCGGGAACCTGTTGGTGGCCGCCGGCGGCGTCGACGCGGCCTATGTCGATGCGATGCACGAGCGCGAGGAGCTGGTGTCCACCTACATGGGCAACTTCCTCGCCATCCCGCACGGCACCAACGAGGCCAAGGACTCGGTGAAGCGTTCCACCATGTCGTTCGTGCGGTACCCGGAGGGCATCGACTGGAACGGCAATCCGGTGAAGTTCGTCGTCGGCATCGCGGGGGCGAACAACACCCACCTGGAGATCCTGCAGAAGGTCGCCATCACCTTCAGCAACCTGGAACAGGTGGACAGGCTCGAGCAGGCGAGCACCGTGCAGCAGATCATCGACATCCTGAAAGAGGCATGAGCATGAAGGCACTGAGATTCCATTCCCCCGGTGACGTCCGGCTCGAGGACGTCCCAGAGCCGGTCTGCGGGGCGGACGAGGTCAAGATCCGCGTCCGCAACTGCTCCGCCTGCGGCACCGACGTCAAGATCCGCGCGAACGGGCACGTCAACATCACCCGCGTGACCACCATGGGCCACGAGGTCGCAAACGAGGTCGTCGAGGTCGGGCCTGACGCCGTCGGCGGCTTCGCGGTGGG
>CAYVWO010000065.1:0-5005 GCA_964455495.1 uncultured Tessaracoccus sp. | reverse complement strand
CATCCGTCGGGTACCAGTACGACGGCGGGTTCGCCGAGTACATGATCGTGCCGCCCGAGGTGCTGAGGGTCGACGGCCTGAATCGGATTCCCGACGGCGTGGGCTTCGACGAGGCCTCTGCCGTGGAGCCCTTCGCCTGCGCCATCAACGCGCAGGAACAACTCGGCATCGAGGAGGGCGACTTCACCGTCGTCTTCGGTGCCGGGCCCATCGGCTGCATGCACATCAGGATCGCGCGCGGCGTGCACAGGGTCGGAACGGTGGTGCTGGTCGACGTCAACGCCGAGCGGCTCGCGATGTCGGCCGAGGCCGTGCAGCCCGACGTGGTGATCGACGCGTCGGCGGTGGACGTCGTCGAGGAGGTCCTGCGCCTGACGGAGGGCCGCGGGGCGGACGTGATCATCACGGCGACCCCGGCCAACGTGACTCAGGAGCAGGCCGTCGCGATGGCCGCGCGCAACGGGCGGATCTCGTTCTTCGGCGGGCTGCCGAAGACCAACCCGACCATCACGCTGGACAGCAACCTGGTGCACTACCGCCAGCTCCACATCCACGGGGCCAACGGCTCCGCGCCGGAGCACCACAAGGCGGCCCTGGCCTACATCGCGTCCGGCCAGATTCCGGTTCGGGACCTGATCACGCGGCACGTGCCGCTGGAGGAGGCCCTCGACGCGCTGGACATCGTCGCCAGAGGCGAGGCCATCAAGGTCACGGTCGAGCCCTGAGCCGGACCGGCCGAGCCCTAAGGTTGACCCCATGTACGCGGAGGAAAGGCAGAGCGCCATCGTGGCCTGGGCCCGGGAGCTGGGGCGGGTCTCCGTCGCCGACCTGGCGGCCCGGTTCGGGGTGACGGCGGAGACCATCCGGCGGGACCTGGACGCGCTCGCGCGCGACGGGCTGCTCAGCAGGGTCCACGGCGGCGCGGTGCCCCCGGACAAGCTGCCGCGGGGCGAGGCGTCTGTCGGCGCCCGCGAGGAGACGGCCCAGCCGGAGAAGCTGGCGATCGCCACCCGCGCCGTCGGCCTCCTTCCCGAGGGCCGCGAGCTGACCGTGTTGCTCGACGCCGGGACGACGACGGCGAAGCTGTGCGGCCTCCTCCCGGAGCGCGTGGGCACGGTCTTCACGAACTCGGTGCGCTCGGCGGGGGTCCTCGCCGAGCGGCCGGGGATCGAGGTCTTCCTCTTGGGCGGCCGCGTGCGCGGCGTGACCCAGGCGATCGTCGGCGCGGAGGCCCACGCCATGGTGGCGAAGCTGAGGGTCGACGTCGCGTTCATGGGGACCAACGGAATCTCGGTCGAGCATGGGTTCTCCACCCCGGACCCCGCGGAGGCGGCGATGAAGGAGGCGATGGTGCGCGCGGCGCGCCACGTCTACGTTCTCGCCGACTCGACCAAGTTCGGCTCGGACGAGGCGGTCCGCTTCGCCGAGCTGTCGGACGTCGACGGGCTCGTCACCGACGAGCGGCTCGCGCCCGGCGCGCGGGCGGCGCTCGAGGCCGCGGGCCTCGAGGTCACCCTCGCCTAACCCATCTCACGAGGAGGAAAGAAACGATGAGCGAACCCGTCCTGGCGAGAGTGGTCACTTTCACCGCCAACCCCAGCATCGACCGGACCGTCGTCCTCCCCGCCCCGCTGGTCCCGGGCGAGGTGACCCGCGCCCTGAGCGTGACCGAACAGGCCGCCGGCAAGGGCGTCAACGTCGGCAGCGGCTGGCCGCGGGCCAGCGGGTCCGGATCAACACCACCCTCACCGACCCCGCAGGGGTGACGACGAAGATCAACGAGGCCGGCCCGAAGCTCACCGCCGAGCAGCTCGAGGTCGCCTCCGAGCTGCTGCTCGCGTCCGCCCGCGGCGCCGCGTGGGTTGCGCTTTCGGGATCGCTGCCGCCTGGTGCGCCTGACGACTGGTACGCGCGGCTGATCACCCGACTTTCCCGCTTGGGCGCGCGGGTCGCCGTCGATACCTCGGGCGCGGCGCTCGACGCCGTCCTCGCCGGGCTGCCCGGTGGACGGTTCGACCTGATCAAGCCCAACTCCGACGAGCTCGCCCAACTGGTGGGCGGCGACGCGGCGGCGTTTGAGGAGGCCGCGGCGGCGGGGGAGGTCGGCGACATCGTCGCGGCGGCCCGCGACCTGCACCGTCGAGGGATCGCCAACGTACTCGTCACCCTTGGCGGCGCGGGGGCCGTGCTCGTCACCGCCGACGGCGCCTGGTTCGGCCGCGCGCCCCGCACCCAGGTGCGCAGCACCGTCGGCGCCGGCGACTCGGCCGTCGCGGGATTCGTCCTCGCCCAGGTCGCGGGGCGCTCGCCGGCGGAGTGCCTCGCGTCGTCGATCGCCTACGGCTCGGCCGCCGCGAGCCTGCCAGGCACGACGCTGCCGGCGCCCCGGGACCTGCCTGTAGAACCCGTCGAGGTCGTGGAGATCAGGTGCTGAAGACCAGCGTGAGCTGGTCGCAGAATCGTCGGAAAGAGACGCTCCGCTCGCGAGCGGTGTCTAGATTCATCACCGCCGAGAACTTGGGCTGGTGAAGGATCTCGCTATAGGAAGTTGTCATGAGTGCGTCCAGCGCACCTTTTGCGTTGCGGATGTCCTCCGGGTCGGCTGAGTAGCTGGCATCATCCTTGACCAGTGCATGTGTGGTGAGTGAGTCAATCGCGGCCAGGAACCAAGCCTCATACTCGCGTACGGCAATACAGACGATGGAGTCGTCGCGCCCGGAACGGGCAACTGTGGCAGACCGTATCTCTGCCTCGATGACTTCAGGATCATCGTCGTCAGAGTCGAGGAGAACGACCACGGCGCCGTCGTCCTCGCCCAAGGCCGATTGCTGGAGGGCGATGGCGCGGGCCCACTCGTCCCATGGTTTTGATCGGGGAACTCGGTGTGGTTTCCGCACCTGAATTGCGGTGCCGTGCTCTCCGGCGATCCGGCGAAGCAGGACCGGGAGCGCCTCCACCTCTCCATGCCCCTCGACAACGCAGGCGATGGAGATCATGAGAAGAGCGAGTCCTGGCCGGAGTCGGCGTCAGGTGCCAACTGATCAACGCGGAGCAACTCACCTGGTGTGAAGAGGCGGTCTTTGATCGCCTGGATGCTCGCCCTGCCCACGCGTCCGATCTCAGTGCGTCCCTCGAGCGACCGCACAGCGAGAAGGGACTCGGCCTCGATGCTCTCCGAATCGAGGAGTTCGGGACTATGGGTGGTTGCTAGGACCTGACGCAACTCGGAGGCGCGACCCAGGGCGTCGAGAAGGATACCCGCTGCCCCGGGATGGAGAGCTGACTCGGGCTCCTCCACTGCGACAGGCGCGAGCACATTCTGTGCTGACGGTGAGAAGAGCGCCACGAGCACACCGAGGGCCCGCAGGGTGCCGTCGCTCATGGACGTCGCCTGGAAGCTCCACGGATTCGGCGAGCCAGCCACTCGTTGCCGGAACTCGACGGACTCCCATGCGCCGAAGGAGGCCCGATCCGCCGACTCGATGCCGGGAACAATCTTCCGGAGGTAATCCTCGATTATTTCTTTGAGGTTGGGATGGTTCCGCTTCAAGGAATCCAAGACGCTCGCCACATTGGCGCCGTCGCGGCGGAGCAAGTCGCCCGCATCTGGCTTCTGCAGCTGACGCATCGTTTCTGGGTTCAGGTTGAATACATTCATGCCTGTGAGTCCGTCGAATACCGGACGGAGCTCCTCGAAACCCGAGAGCGCGACCAGTCCCAACCGGTCGTCCACGAGCTTCGGCATCGGTCCACGCAGCGATGTCTCGACGACCTGGCCGTCCCTCGCCACGAATGAGGCTGGCATTTCACCAAGATGCGCAACGTTGCACTGTTCGTGAGAGACCCGATAGTCGCCACCGCGGACGGCGCCGATGGTGAAGCCGTAGCTTCCGGAGATGCTCTCGCTCTCAAAGCTGAGGTCGATCGTGAAATGCCTCGGATGGCCAGTGGATCGGCGCCGTACCTCGGACACCCCGCCGCGGTCTCGCAGTGCGCTGTCGAGCGTCTCGCTCAATGCCTGCGAGACGAAGCGAAGGCTGTCAACGAAGTTCGATTTGCCCGATCCGTTGGGCCCGACAAGTAGCGTCATCCGCCCGAGCCTTACCCGGCAACGCGCGATGCTGCGGTAGTCCCTTAGTTGGACGCCGGTGATGTTGAACCTCGTGGACGCGGCCATGCCTACAACCTATCAAGACCCTGGGCTCACAGCCCGTTCGCGGTGGCCGCTGTGAGTAGGCGGCGTCGAGGATCGGACATGGCTACGGGCGCTCGGCCTGGAACAGACCGGCGCCCACAGCGCGTTCGGGTACCTCGTTGGGGGTTAGCTCGTCGATGCCATCATCTCGTCGAGGACCGTGTCCCAGACGGGCGAGGCCAGCATCTCGGCCATCTCCTGCTGCGAGAGCGGCAGCGTGCTCGTCGTGGAGGTGATCGTCTTGCCGTCCTCGCCGGAGCGCTTGATCGTGCTGAGGTAGAAGCTGATCTGTGCGCCGTCCTCGCGCAGGTAGTACCAGTTGTGCGACCCCTGCTTGTCGTCGAGGGAGCCCGCGAAGTACCAGACGTTCAGGTCGTCCACCTGCTGGATGCCGGGGCTGTCGCCGATCGGCTGGTCGCCGGTGGCGTTGAAGAGGAACACATCCGCGGTGGCGTAGCCGTCGTCGGTCGGGATCTTGACGGTCGCCGCGTAGTCGGTGGTGCCCCCGTCGGCGAGCTTGACCTTCGCGCCGGGCAGGAGTTCCTTGAGCGCGGCCTTCAACTCCTGGGAGGTGGACATGTTCGGGACCGGCGGGTTCGGGTCCTCCGGCCTCTCCGAGGCCTCCCCAGTCTTGCGGCCCCCCACCCGCTCCAACTGCGGCACCTTCTCGCCGTCCACGCGATCGGAGGGGGCATCAGACGCGGGCGGTGCCTCCTTCGGGGCCATCGGCGCGGGTGCTGCGGGGGCGACGTTGTTGTCGGGGGAGAGGGCGCCCACGACGTTGAACGCGCCGACGCTCAGCGCGCCGAC
>CAYVWO010000064.1:573-10334 GCA_964455495.1 uncultured Tessaracoccus sp. | reverse complement strand
GCCCTGTGGAGCTACGTGGAGTCCCAGCCGATGAGACCGGCGACCTCCAGAGCAATCGCGCGTGGGGTCCGCCCATCGGTGTCGACGCGGTGAACGTGCACAGGTGCCTGCGTGTCCAGCCGCGGCGCCATCCGGGCGCTGCGCTCCAGGTGCAGTTCGAGGCTCGCCCCGTGCTCGCGGACGGCGAGTCGTTGCGCTGTCGATTCGTCCGATGCGCGGAGGAGGACCGACGTGACGCGAGGGTCGTCGCCCATGGCGTCGGCCAACGACGTGGCCTCGAGGACCGAGACGGTGTTCGTGTACACGAGGCGGCGGTACCCCAGGCTCCGGTAGTTGGACCACATTGCGCTGAGGTTGCGTTCGGCGAGGCGGTGCTCCCAAGGCGCCGGATGTGCGAGGTCGAGCGCATCGCCCTCCACGACGGCGTGCTTCACGTCGCGCTCCGACAGCAACTCGTGGAGCGCGGACGCGATGGTCGATTTCCCGACCCCCGAACGCCCGCCGATCAGAAGCAGGTGAGACCGAGCCGCCTCGTCGGCGCGTCGCAGCTTCTCGCGCAACGCTTCGCGATCCTCTGCTGTCCAGGTGCCGGACTCGGCCAGTGGGATCTCCGTCATGAAGCGACGCTCCGACTCGGGGATCAGCGCGATGACGCGGTCCGGGTCGTCCTCGGCCGCCGCATACAGGTGGGGGCCGTCGGCGTAGTACGGGTCGGTGAGGACCAACCGCCCGGCGAGGGTCCGCATGACGTTCGACGGGTTGCTGTCCAGCGGGCCGCACCAGGGGAGGTCGCGTCGGGCGTCGGCGTGCACTCGGGCGACGGCCGCGGCCAGCTCGGCGAGCTGCGGGTCGACTGCGAGACGCGCGAGGAAGTCGACGGCGTCGGACTCCGGCGCGGCGTGCAGTCGCTCCATCACCTGGAGGTCGCCGCCGCCTGCGAGTCGACGATGGGCGAGCAGTCGCGGGACGCGCCCGGTCGCGGCTGCCTCCTGGTAGAGCCGCGCGGTGTACGGCCCGACGGGGTCGAACGGGCTGATCCGGGCAACGACATCACCCTCGGGCGCGGCAAGCGCGAAGGCCCAGTCGCCGGCGCCGCACGGGGCCCAGCCCGCGTTCAGGAGGAGATGCTCGGCGTCGGCGTGCGTGGCCCCGGTCCCGAGCGCGTCCAGGAACGTGGGCGCTTGAGGGAGAATCATGTGTTCGAGCCTACCGAGGCCCAGCCCGCCCGCGGTGCGGCTGCGCGTGTCGGTTCTGGGACTGATCGGAGGCTACTGCGGTTGCGTGCGTCCCCATGCGGACGCACGCAACCGCCGTGTCGTCGGGAGTGCTCGGGAACCGACGTTGGCAGCCGCGTTCCTACTCGATGACGAGCATGTCGTTCGCCTCGAAGGTCAGTCCGCCTGGGGCCTGCGTCGCTCGAGCTTGAGGCTAGAGCGACGCCTCTTGGCTTCGAGTCGACGGAGCCTCGAGGCCCGCGTCGGCGTCGTTCTCCGCCTGGAGGTGGGTGGGGTGACTGCCTCTCGGATGGTGGCGGCGAGTCGTTCGCGGGCGGCGGCCCTATTTTGGCGTTGCGATCGGTGGGCGGATGCGGTGACGGTGAGGACGCCGTCCGAGAGCCTCGAGTTCAGGCGCTCGAGCGCGCGGGCCCGCTGGGCCTCGTCGAGCGCCGTGGTGGTTGCGATGTTGAGGCTCAGCTGCACCCGCGAGTCCGACGTGTTGACTCCCTGCCCGCCGGGGCCGGACGAATGCGAGAATCGCTCGGTCAGTTCCGCGGCGGGGATCGCGATCCCCTTCGGGGCTCCGCGGCCTGGGCGTATGTGCAGGTCGTCCATGCCCCAACTGTGCCTCACCGGGCAAGGGTGATGCTGGGTGCCGACGACGTGATCCAGTCGGGGCATCCGGATGTCGTCGCGCTTGCGCGGGGCCCGCGCCGCGACGATCCGAACGACTCGGGATTCGGTGCCGCGGCCTTCGAGTGGGTTCGGGATCAGGTTTGCCCACGCGCTGGAGGTGCAGGATAGGCGCGTCGCGCTGACCGCCGTCGAGGTGCTCCGCGAGCGGTCGACGAGCTTCGCGAGGTCTGCTTGGGCACGACGAGGCGGACCCGGGGCAGCCGTGACCGCCGTTCCCTGGGGAAGCACGAACGCCCCGGCATAAGCCGAGGCGTTCGCTGTAGGTCTGGGGTCAGAGGGCGGTGACGTTCACTGCCTGCAGGCCCTTGTCGCCCTGCTCGACGTCGAACTCGACCTGCTGTCCCTCGTCGAGGCTGCGGAAGCCCCGGGACTGGATCGAGCTGTGGTGGACAAAGAGGTCCTTGCCGCCATCATCGGGGGCGATGAAGCCGAAGCCCTTTTCGCTGTTGAACCACTTGACGGTTCCTTGTGCCATGCTGCTTGTACTACTTTCTTCAGGCAGTGCGACCCAGACTGCGGGCCGCACCCCCCTACTGTGTCACATCTCACCGAATTCGGAAGACTCGGGGCACCGGATATGAGCGAAATCGGCCAGATTGACGTCTTTCAGGGGTGCGCCGCCAGCCGATCCAGCAGCGCGACCACCCCGTCCGGCCCCACGACAGGCCCATCGGCCACTGTGCCGTCGGGTGCCAGCACGACGGCCGCGGGCACGCGCGGCATGCCGAGGCTCATCGCGACGCTGCGCGCCACGTCGACGACGGCGAGCGTGCGGACCGCGTCGTCGAGCCAGCCGGCCTTCTCCCAGCTCTGGGTGACCACGACGACGTCGACCTCGGGGGTTCCCGCCGCCCACCCAGGCAGCCGCGCGGCGATCTCCTCGCACGAGGCGCACGTGGGGGACAGGTAGACGAGAAGCGCGGGGCGCTCGACGGCGAGGTCGGCGAGGAGTAACGGGCGACCGGGCTCGCGCTCGACGACGGCGGACGCGACGGGGGTCGGCGGACTACCGGGGAGGTCGGCTCCCGGGTCGGGCGGGTTCGGCCCCGTCGTCGCTCCGCCCGCGAAGTCGCGTCCCAGGGCGAACATCGTCGCCCCCATGAGCCCGATGACGCTCGCGAGCACCCACCCTGAGGCGTCGAGGGCCAGAAGGTGCTGCAGCGCGGAGCCGGGAACGGTGAGGGCGGTCGCGAGTCCGGCGATGGCGCCGACGGCGAGCAGGGCGTTGCGCGCCACCGTCCACTTGGTCACGGGGGCGCTGGTGATGCCGAAGCAGTTGCAGCTGACCTTGATCGGCTGGGCCGCGGCCCGCGTGATGAGGACGAGGTACGTCATGAACAGGGCGAGCGCGGCCGCCCACGCCAG
Source organism: uncultured Tessaracoccus sp. (assembly GCA_964455495.1). Taxonomy (GTDB): domain Bacteria; phylum Actinomycetota; class Actinomycetes; order Propionibacteriales; family Propionibacteriaceae; genus Arachnia. Next base: position 7,056 of record CAYVWO010000064.1, on the reverse strand, counting down.
GACGGCGCCGACGCCGCCGAGCAGGAGAAGGGCGAGGGCGAGCAGGATCTCGGCCCAAGGGACCACTCGCTGCAGCGGGCGGGCGGCCAGCGGGGCAGGCACGCGGAGCTGCCGCATCGCGCGGTCGACGGACCCGGGGGCGCGAAGCTTCGCGACGCCGGACCACGCGAGGATCGCGCAGATCAGGAGGGACAGGCAGGCGACGGCGGCTGTCATGAGGCCAGCCTATTGACCGCGCCGCGGTGACGACATCAGTCGAACCGCACGAAGGCGCGGATGGGGTGGGTCATGTCGCGGATCTCCGTGAACCCCATCTGGTGGTAGAACGCCTGCTGGCGCGGCTCGTCGTCGGTGATCAGCACCTTCTGGCGCACGTCGGCGAACGGCGCGAAGACCCGGTCGAAGAGCCTGCGCCCGATCCCCGCGCGCTGATGCGAGGGCGCCACGAGGATGTCCTGCAGGTACACGATCGTGAGGCCGTCGCCGACGACGCGGGCGAGCCCCACCAAGTTCCCCTCCTCGCGCGCGCTCACGACGCGCAGCGAGCGGGCGACGGCGTCGTGCAGCAGGGCGGGGTCGCCCGTGTACGCGCTCCAGCCGACGCTGCTGTAGAGGGTGATGAGTTCGTCGGCGGCCGGCACGTCGTGGTCGGTCAGGGCTATGTCTGCCATGGCTTCGATCGTAGTCACCGGCCGAAAAGGCCCCGCCGTTCGTTGTTCGAGAGCCTACTTTCGGCGAGGGGGAGGGGTCGAATGTGCCCTCGCCGCTCGTCGGCTGACGGCGAACGCGCAGGGCGATCGACGGCGCGCGCCCGGCCGGATGAGTAGCCTTGGCCCGAGCATCGCCCAAGGAGGGCCCATGGATCCCGCGCGCATCGTCCCCGACGACCAGGTCTGGTTGGCCATCAAGTCCGAGTGCGCCCTGGCGGCCGCGAGGGAGCCGCTGCTTGCCGGCTTTCTCTACGCGACGGTGCTGAGCCAGCCGGACATCGAGGAGTCGCTCAGCTACCTGCTTGCCAGCAAGCTGGACAACTCGACGCTGCCCGCGCTCGGCGTGCGCGACATCATCCTCCAGGTGCTGAACGAGGACGAGTGCATCCAGCGCGCGATCCTCGCGGACCTGCAGGCCGTGGTCTCGCGCGACCCCGCCTGTCCCGGCTACGCGAACCCGCTCCTGTACTTCAAGGGCTTCCAGGCCATCCAGGCCTACCGCGTCGCGCATCACTACTGGCTCCAGGGCCGCAAGCCGCTCGCGTGGTACCTCCAGAGCCGGATCTCCGAGGTGTTCGCCGTCGACATCCACCCCGGCGCGCGGATCGGCAAGGGCATCATGTTCGACCACGCGACCAGCGTCGTGATCGGCGAGACCGCGGTGGTCGAGGACGACTTCTCGATGCTGCACGAGGTGACGCTCGGCGGCTCCGGCAAGGAGGGCGGCGACCGCCACCCGAAGGTCGGCCGCGGCGTGATGATCGGCGCGGGCGCGAAGGTGCTCGGCAACATCCGGATCGGCGAGGGAGCCAAGATCGGCGCGGGTTCGGTCGTGTTGAAGGACGTGCCCGCCCACACGACGGTCGCGGGCGTGCCCGCCAAGGTGGTCAACGTCCCGCCGTCGTCCCTGCCCGCCTTCGACATGATCCAGACCTTCGACGAGGACGCCTTCGATCCCTGCATCTGACGCCCGCCTGCGCCAAGATGGGCGCATGGGTGAGATCCAGCTGACCAGGGAGGGTGCCGTCGCGGTGGTCACGATCGCGCGGCCGCACAAGCACAACTCTATGACCGACGCGATGTGGGACGCCGTGCCGAGGCTGATGGGGGAGATCGACGCGGACGACGATGTTCTTGCCACCATCATCCGGGGTGAGGGCGACTCGTTCTGCGCGGGCTCCGACATCACGGGCCTCGACGGGCAGGCGCACGCCGAGCGGCCGATCCTCGCGGAGAGGGCGATCGCGAGCAGCCCGAAGCCGGTGATCGCCGCCATCGAGGGGCACTGCCACGGCGGCGGGTGCGAGCTGGCGCTGGCCGCCGACCTGCGGATCGCGGGGGAGGGGTCGTCGTTCTCGGTCCCGCCCGCGCGGCTAGGGATCGTGTACCCCGTCTCGGCGACCCAGCGCATGATCGACCTGATGGGCCCGTCGGTCACCAAGGAGCTGCTGTTCACTGCGCGCCGGATCGACGCCGCCCGCGCGCTGGCCGTCGGCCTGCTGAACGAGGTCGTCCCGACCGGCGAGGCGTTCGGCCGGGCGCGCGAGCTTGCGGTGTCGATGACCGCGCTGAGCCAACTGACGCTGCGGGCGTCGAAGGAGATCGTCGACGGCCTGGTTGCGCGGGACCTGCCCGCGGAGACCGCGATCGGTTGGGTGCTGCGGGCCGCCGACGGCCCGGACCTCCAGGAGGGCATGCGCGCCTTCCGCGAGCGCCGCCCACCGGCCTTCACCGACCGTCCCTAGCGACCAAGGATCGCTAGCGACCAAGATCGCTAGGGCGACGGAGAGCGGGCTACAGCACCTTGGCGAAGAAGTCCTGGGTGCGGGGGTTCTGCGGGTTGTCGATGACTTGGGCGGGGGTGCCGCGCTCGACGATGGCGCCGTCGTCCATGAACACCACCTGGTCGGCGACCTCGCGGGCGAAGCCCACCTCGTGCGTCACAACGATCATCGTCATGCCCGAGCCGGCGAGCGCCTTCATCACGTTCAGCACCTCGCCGACCAGCTCGGGGTCGAGCGCGGAGGTCGGCTCGTCGAACAGCATCACTTTCGGGTCCATCGCGAGCGCCCTGGCAATCGCGAGACGCTGCTGCTGGCCGCCGGAAAGCTTGCTCGGGTAGTGGTCCATCCGGTCCGCGAGGCCGACCTTCGTGAGCTCCTCGCGGGCGCGAGCCTCGGCGTCGGCCTTGGTGCGCCGCAGCACCTGGCGCTGCGCCTCGACGACGTTGCCCAGCGCGGTCATGTGCGGGAACAGGTTGAACCGCTGGAACACCATGCCGACCTTCGCGCGCTGCGCGGCGATCTCCTTGTCGGAGAGGCGGTGCAGCTTCCCGTTGACCTCGCGCAGGCCCATCAGCTCGCCGTCGACGTACAGCCGGCCAGCGCTGATCTGCTCCAGCTCGTTGATGCAGCGGATCAGCGTCGACTTGCCGGAACCCGAGGGGCCGAGCAGGACGCAGACCTCGCCGCGTCGCACGGTCAGGTCGACGCCCTTGAGCACGTGAAGGTCGCCGAAGAGCTTGTGCACGTCGCGCACGTCCACCATCGCGGTCATGGGGTCACATCCAGGTTCGGGGTATCGCGGACGGTGTGAGCGGTGAGGATCGCCTGCTGGCGCCGCGACATCCCCTTCGCGCGGACGAGCGGGCGCTCGTCGTCGAAGCCCTTGCCGTAGAACTTCTCTAGCTTCGCCTGGCCGACCATCAGGATCGACGTGATCACCAGGTACCAGATCGCAGCGACGAGCAGCAGGGGAACGGGAAGGAACAGCTTGTTGCCGATGGCGCCGCTGACGAACTGCAGCTCCATCATGAACGGCACCGCCATCACCAGCGACGTCGTCTTCAGCATCGAGATGGTCTCGTTTCCGGTGGGCGGCACGATCACCCGCATGGCCTGCGGGATCACGATCCGGCGCAGCGTCGTCCCGCGCTTCATGCCCAGCGCCGTCGACGCCTCCCACTGGCCCTTGTCGACGGAGTTGAGGCCGGAGCGCACGATCTCGGACAGGTACGCGCCCTCGTTCAGGCCGAGGCCGAGGATGGCCGCGATCAGGCCGCCGCGCATGACGTCGTTGGTGTCGATCGCCCACTCGGGGCCGAACGGGATGCCGAGCACGATCTTCGGGTACAGCACTCCCAGCAGGCCCCAGAACGTGAGCTGGGTGATGACGGGGGTGCCGCGGAAGAACCAGATGTAGGCCCAGGACACGCCGCGCAGAATGGGGTTGGTCCCCATCCTCATGATGGCCATGGTCAGCGCCATCACGATGCCGAGCAGCATCGCTGCCACCGTCAGCAGCAGCGTCCAGCCGACGCCGGCGACGATCCGCGGGTCGAACAGGTGCTGCCCGACCACGTCCCAGTGATAGTTCTCGTTGGTGAAGAGCCCGTAGACGAACAGGGCGACGAACAGCAGGACGATGCCCGCCCAGATCCAGACGCTTGGCCTGGGGACTGGGCGGGCCTGGATCAGCTCCGGCGCGCGGGACATGTCAGGGTCAGGCGGACGGGTTGAGTTCGGCCGTGGTCAGCGCTGCGTCCTCGACGCCCCAGCTGTCCAGGATGGCCTTCCAGGTGCCGTCGTCCATCAGGTGCTGCATGGCCTTCTGCATGGCCTCGGTCAGCTCGGCGTCGTTCTTGGCGACGACGATGCCCTGCGGGGCCGCGTCGCGGATGCCGCCGGTGACCTCCAGTTGGCCGTTGGTGAGCGCAGCGGCGTAGCCGGCGACGGTCGAGTCGGCGTAGAACGCCGCGGCCTTGCCGCCGACGACGTTGGTGGTCGCGTCGGACTGGCGCGCGTAGCTCAGGATCTCGATCGCCTTGTTGCCGGCGTCGGTGCACGCCTGGGAGAACGCCGCGAGTTCGTCCGCCTGCCAGGTGCCCGTCTGCACGGCGATGGGCTTGCCGCACACGTTGTCGGGATCGAACTGGTCGGGGTTGCCGGTCTTCACGGCGTAGCTGGAGCCGACCGTGATGTAGGAGATCATGTTCGCGGCCTGCATGCGCTCGGCGGTGATGGTGAACGACGAGATGCCGACATCGGTCGTGGTGCCGATCGCGGGGATCAGCGACGCGAACTCGGCGTCCTGCACCTGGGCGTCGAGGCCGAGCACCTTGCCGAGCGCGCGGCCGAGGTCGACGTCGTAGCCGATGTAGGTCTTGAGGTCATCGGCGCGGAACTCGGCCGGGGCATAGTCGGCGGAGGCGCCGATGAGCAGCGTGCCGCGCTCGGCGACGGCGGTCGGGACCAGGCCGGCGATCTCGTCGACCTTCTGCACGGCCGAGGTGTCGAACGTGCGGTCGGTGCTGACGTCTGCCGACGGCGCGTCGGTGGTGGGCGTGGTGCCGGGCGCGGCGGTCTGGCCGCCGCAGGCGGTGAGGGCGACGGCGGCGAAGATGCCGACGGCGAGGGTGCGACGCATGAGTGTCCTCTTCAATACTTCAGTTCACGGATAACGCCTCCGAGCGTAATGCAACCGCTCTGCGCGCTCGAACGCGGGCGACGTCGATTTGGCCGACGCCGCGCCAACGGCTAACCTCTCCCTTGCCGAAGACCGCAGGTGACTTCCAGTCATAACGCCGATAGGGGCCCGCGCAGGTGAACGAGGACTTCCTCCTCAGGCGACGAAAGCCGCCCGAGTGGGACTCAGCCCCGCGCCTGCCAGCGTGGGGCTTTTTGGTTTCTGTGGCCCGAGGCCCTCGCTCTCCCTCGCGGGAGGGGGAGGTGTCAGATATCGGAAGGAGACAACATGGCGAGGCCCGAGAAGGCTGCCAAGGTCGCGGCGCTGACGGAAGAGTTCAGCACCTCCGCGGCGGCAGTGCTGACCGAGTACCGCGGTCTCACCGTCAAGGATCTGCGCAACCTGCGCCGATCCCTCGGTGAGGACGCCAGCTACGCCGTTGCGAAGAACACCCTTGCCGCGATCGCCGCGAAGGAGGCGGGCATCGAGGGACTCGACGAGTCGCTCACCGGCCCCACCGCCATCGCGTTCGTGAAGGGCGACATCGCCGCTGCCGCTAAGGGGCTGCGTGACTTCGCAAAGGCCAATCCGTCTCTGACCATCAAGGGTGGGGTGCTCGAGGGCAAGGTCCTCGACTCCCAGGCCGTCCTGAAGCTTGCCGACCTCGAGTCCCGCGAGGTCCTGCTGGCGAAGATGGCTGGTGCGCTGCAGGCCAACCTGGCCAAGGCCGCCTACATGCTGGCTGCTCCGCTGTCGCAGGGCGCTCGCGCCTTCGGCGCGCTGCAGTCCGCCGCTGAGGCGAACCCCTCCCTGATCGGCGGCGCCGGCTCTGCGCCTGCCGCCGAGGTCAAGGACGAGACCCCCGCCGCGGATGCGGCAACCGAAGCAGCTCCTGCTGCGGAGTGATCCGTTGCAGCGCCCGCTGCGATCACAAACTTATTAGTGAAAGGAACGCCCATCATGGCGAAGCTCACCAACGAAGAGCTCCTTGATGCCTTCAAGGAGATGACCCTGATCGAGCTCTCCGAGTTCGTCAAGCTGTTCGAGGACACCTTCGGTGTCACCGCTGCCGCGCCCGTCGCCGTCGCCGCTGCCGCCCCGGCCGCCGCCGCGGAGGAGGCCGCCGAGGACGAGGGTTCCGGCAAGGTCGACGTCATCCTGACCTCCGGCGGCGACAAGAAGATCGCCGTCATCAAGGAGGTGCGCGCGCTCACCTCGCTCGGCCTCAAGGAGGCGAAGGACCTCGTCGACGGCGCGCCGAAGCCGGTGCTCGAGCAGGTCGACAAGGCGACCGCCGCCAAGGCGAAGG
>CAYVWO010000064.1:0-563 GCA_964455495.1 uncultured Tessaracoccus sp. | reverse complement strand
ACCGAGGCCCGTCCCCACTGGGGGCGGGCCTCTTGGTTTGGGCGTGTCGAGTTGCCCCCCGCGCGGCGCTCGATACCATAGTTTGCTTCTCGGGGTCGCTTGCCGTAGAGTGGTTGTTTGCCCTGCTATGCGTTTGGCCCGTTATTTGACACGGGTCGTTCGCCATGCACGGATTACAGCTTCAAGCGTTCCTGGAAGGACCGAATCTTGGCCGCCTCGCGCTCTGCGTTGAAGAACACCAATGTCGTCTCGTCCACCGGCCGGATCTCGTTCGCGAAGATCCACGAGCCGCTGGAGGTTCCCAACCTCCTGGACCTGCAGATCGACGCATACAACTGGCTGATCGGTAACGACACCTGGCGCGCGTTCGTGGAGGCGCAGCTCGCCGCGGGACGCACCGACGTCAACACCCGCTCCGGCCTTGAGGAGATCTTCTCGGAGATCTCACCCATCGAGGACTTCAACGAGACGATGTCGCTGTCGTTCCGCGACCACCGCTTCGAGGACCCGAAGTACACCATCGAGGAGTGCAAGGACCGCGACGTCACCTACGCCGCGCCGCT
>CAYVWO010000063.1:9463-10335 GCA_964455495.1 uncultured Tessaracoccus sp. | reverse complement strand
CCATCGCCGGTGACGACCCAGACGCCCAGATCGTCGCGGGCGGTCGCGACGCCAGTCGCGATGGCGGGGGCGCGGCCGTGGATCGAGTGCATGCCGTAGGAGTCGACGTAGTACGGGAAGCGCGACGAGCAGCCGATGCCCGAGACGATGACGGTGTTCTCGCGCTTGATGCCGAGCGTCGCGATCATCGACTGGAATGTGGCGAGGACGGAGTAGTCGCCGCAGCCGGGGCACCAGCGGACCTCCTGGTCGCTGGTGTAGTCCTTCTTCGTGAGCGGCTCGATTGCCAGCGGGACGCCGGCGAGGCCAGATGCGGTAATGGTCATGGCAGGGCTCCTTAGGCGGACGCGAGGGCGTCGATCTCGGCGATCAGGTCAGCCTCGAGGTCGACGATGGAGATGGGGAGGCCGCGCACGCGGCCGTAGCCCTGGACGTCGACCAGCGTGCGCGCGCGCAGCAGCGCGGCGAGCTGGCCGAGGTTCATCTCCGGGACGATGATCTTCTCGTACCGGCGCAGCACGTCCGACAGGTTGGCCGGCATGGGGTTGAGGTGGCGCAGGTGTGTGGTGGCCACCTGGCGCCCCGTCTTGCGCACGCGCCGCGACGCCGCGGTGATCGGGCCGTAGCTGGAGCCCCACCCGACGACGAGGATCTTCGCCTCGCCCGAGGGGTCCTCGACCTCGAGGTCCGGGATGTCGCGCGCGATGCCCTTGATCTTGGCGTGGCGCAGCCGCGTCATGTGGTCGTGGTTCTCGGGATCGTAGGAGACGTTGCCGGTGAGGTCCGCCTTCTCGATGCCGCCGATGCGGTGCTCGAGGCCGGGGGTGCCGGGGACGGCCCAGCCGCGCGCGAGCGTCTCGGGGTCGCGCTGG
>CAYVWO010000063.1:5783-9453 GCA_964455495.1 uncultured Tessaracoccus sp. | reverse complement strand
AGGCAGGAAGACGGGCTGCCCCTTCTCGTCGACCCCGTTCGGCGCCGTCGTGAATCCCGGGTCGATGGCCTCGATGGCGCCGAGGTCGGGGATCTTCCACGGCTCGGCGCCGTTGGCCAGGTAGCCGTCGGTCAGCATGATCACCGGGGTGCGGTACTTGACCGCGATCCGGCACGCCTCCACGGCGGTGTCGAAGCAGTCGGTCGACGACTTGGCCGCGATCACCGGGACCGGCGACTCGCCGTTGCGGCCGTACAGCGCCTGCAGCAGGTCGGCCTGCTCGGTCTTGGTGGGCATGCCCGTCGACGGGCCCGACCGCTGCACGTCGACGACGACCAGCGGCAGCTCGGTCATCACGCCGAGGCTGATGGTCTCGGACTTCAGCGCGAGGCCGGGCCCCGACGTCGTGGTCACGCCGAGCGACCCGGCGAACGATGCACCCAGGGCGGCGCCGACGGCGGCGATCTCGTCCTCCGCCTGGAACGTCATGACGCCGACGTCCTTGCGCCGCGATAGCTCGTGCAGGATGTCGGAGGCCGGCGTGATCGGGTACGAGCCGAGGAACAGCTGCAGCCCGGCCTTGTGGGCGCCGACGATCAGGCCGTAGGCGGTGGCGATGTTGCCCGTGACCTGGCGGTAACGGCCCTTCGGCATGGGCGCGGGGTCGACGTGGTACTGGACCTCGAAGACCTCGGTGGTCTCGCCGTAGGCGTAGCCGGCCTTGAACGCGGCGGTGTTCGCGTCGCGGTACAGCGGCTTGTTGGCGAACTTCTCGGCGAGGAAGTTGAGGGTGCCTTCCACCGGCCGCGAGTACAGCCAGCTGAGCAGGCCCAACGCGAACATGTTCTTGGTGCGCGAGGCGTCCTTGCGCGTCAGCTCGAACTCCGCGACGGCGCCCGTCGCCAGCCCCGTGAGGTCCAGCGCGTGCACCGAGTAGTTGGCGAGCGTCCCGTCCTCGATGGGGTTGCTCAGCCACCCGATCTTGGCGAGGTTGCGCTTCGTGAACTCCGCGGTGTCGACGATGATCGTCCCGCCACGCGGCAGGTCGCGCAGGTTCGCCTTCAGCGCGGCGGGGTTCATCGCGACGAGCACGTCCGGCACGTCGCCCGGGGTGACGATGTCGAAGTCGGCGAAGTGCAGCTGGAAGCTGGACACGCCCGGGAGCGTGCCTTGGGGCGCGCGGATCTCGGCGGGGAAGTTCGGCAGCGTGGCGATGTCGTTGCCGAAGCTGGCCGTCTCCGCCGTGAACCGGTCGCCGGTCAGCTGCATGCCGTCGCCGGAGTCCCCGGCGAATCGGATCACAACGCGTTGTAGCTGATGCTGCTTGGGCACGAAAATACCTTCAGTCTCTGGTTCGCAAATCTCGCCCATTCTAGAGCGGTCTCGGAACCGGGCCTCGCCAGATCCTTGCGCCGACAGTGAACGTCGTCGCCGCGGAGCGTGAGCTACGCGCCGACCGAGGACTTCCGGCGGGCATGCTTCGCCTTCACCGCGTAGTGATAGACCGCGGTCCATGCACCGCTGATCGCGAGCAGGGTGAGCAGCGAGAGCGCGATCGCTCCCGAGAAGGGGTCGGCCTGCCCTCCCGCGGCGGTCTGCACGAGCACGACCACCACGATGACGAGGAACGCGATCGAGATCCAGCGGTGCAGGATCCGGACCCATGCGATGACCGGGCGCTTCCGTGTGGCCATGGTGTTCTCCCCTCCGTTGCAGCCGACGCTATGTGGGAGGTGATGGTCAGGGCATCGGTGTCAGCACCGAATCGCCGCAGTCGGGTCAGTCGGCGCCGGCCAGCCAGGTCAGCGCGGCCTGCACGCGGCGGTTCGCGTCCGTGCTCTCGGGGAGGTGGAGCTTGGCGAAGATCGAGCGCAGGTGCGCGTCCACAGTACGTTCGGAGACGAACAGCACCGTCGCGATGCCAGCGTTCGAGCGCCCGTGCGACAGCTCGGCCAGGACCTCGCGCTCGCGCAGGCTGAGCGCGTGCAGCCGTCCTTCGCGGCGCGCGAGTCCCCGCTCGACCACCGCGGGATCGACGACCGTGCCTCCCGCAGCGACGCGACGCACGGAGGCCAGGAAGTCGTCGACCTCCATCACCCGGTCCTTGAGCAGGTAGCCGAAGCCGGAGGGGCGCTCGGAGGCGAGCAGCAGCGCGAGGTCGGGGTCTACGACGTTCGACAGCACGAGCACGGCGAGGCGAGGGAAGCGCTCGCGCAGCAGCCTTACGGCGCGGGCGCCCTCGTCGGTGAAGCTCGGCGGCATGCGCACGTCGACGACGATCAGGTCGGGATGCTGCATGGTGACGGCCTCGAGGAGGGCGCCCGCGTCGCCGACCTCGCCCACGACGTCGAAGCCGTGTGTCGAGAGCGCGCGCGAGATGCCGTCGCGCAGCAGCACGAGGTCCTCGGCGATCACGACCCGCACGGCAGCACCGCCTCGACGAGCGTGCCCCCGGGCGTCGCCTCGCTGACGATCAACCGGCCGCCCACGGCGCGTACCCGCTCCTGCAGGCCGCGCAGTCCCGACCCTGCGCGCAGATCGGCCCCGCCGACCCCATCGTCGGCGACGCTGACGACGACCTCCTCGCCAGCGGTCACGCGCACGGACAGGCGGGTGGGCTCCGCGTGCTTAATGGCGTTGGCCAGGGCCTCGGCGATGACGAAGTAGGCGACGGTCTCGACTTCGTGGCCCACCCGGAGCGGGGCGATGTCGAGGTCGACCGGGACCGGCATGCGTCCGGCCAGGTCGCCGACCGAGGCGGCGAGCCCGGAGCCGGAGAGACGGGTGGAGAGGTCGCCGGAGGAGAGCTCGCGCAGCTCGGCGACGGCGTCGTGCAGCTGCCCGACGGCCTCGTCGATCACGCCCCGCGAGACGGGGTCGGCCATGGCGTCGCGTGCGAGGCCCAGGCCGAGGCCGAGCGAGACCAACCGGCCCTGTACGCCGTCGTGGAGGTCGCGCTCGATGCGCCGACGGGCCTCGGCTGCGGCGTTGTCGGCTCGGCGGCGCTCGGTGGCGACGCGCTCGCCCTGTGCGCGAATCTCGGCCTCGAGACCGGCGCGTTCGACGAGCGGGCGAACGGCGTCGAGCAGCGGGCGCGCGTCGACGAACCTGGTGCGCGAGGCCAGGGCGGCCATCGCGCGCCCGCCCGAGCCGGTGAGGATGGTCGCGGCCTCGTCGTCAACCTCGGCGGCGGACGCCGCGGGGGTCGGCGGGGTGGCCGGGCGGCCCTGGGCGTCGACCCAGCCGTCCTCGATGGCGATCAGCAGCTGCGCGTCCGGGTCCCCGAGTGCTTCGCGCAGCGCGCGCTCGGCGACGATGCCGGGGTCGCCGAAGCGGTCAGCGGCGATGGAGGCGGCCGCCACGGCGGCGCGCGGATCCGCCTTCCGGGCGCACCAGGCCACGAGGAGCCGCCACGGGACGAACGTGGTGGCGAGCACCGCGATGGCGAAGAAGGCGCCCGCCGCGGCCCCGCCGCCCATCGCGCCCGCTAGCGGGGTGACCAGTTGTACAAGAAGGAGCACGTAGAGCACCCAGAGGAGGACCCTGACGACCGCGCCGATCGCGGTCAGTCGCGCGCTCGCGCTCCGGGAGTCACGCACCGTCGCCGCCAGCCAGCCGAGGGTCGCAGGGAGTGCGAGCGAGAACCCGACGGCCAGTCCGTCGACCTCGA
>CAYVWO010000063.1:0-5683 GCA_964455495.1 uncultured Tessaracoccus sp. | reverse complement strand
GCGACGAGCACGGCCGGGCCGCCGATGTGAGCGTTCCGCAGCGCGCCGCCGACCGCCGGGGCCAGCCAGTAGGCCGAGACGGCGGCGCAGGCTGTCATCATCCACCGGGCCAGGGCGGCCTCGCCACGCCGCGCCGTCCAGAGCGCGATGCTCAGGGCGACCGCCAGCGACGGCGTCATGACGACGACCCAGGACGTGGCCTGGGTCAGCACCGCCGAAGGGAAGTCGGGGTTCGGCGAGAGGAGGCCCAACGCGATCGCGGCCGTCGCGGCGGCCGCGACGACGGATGCCGCGAGCCCCCATCCCGCGGCGTCCGTCCATCTCGCCCTCGCCCCCATGGGCCCATCGTGGACCCCCGTGATGCCCACCGCAATCACCTCTTTCGGCGGCGCAGCCCCAGAGCCATCAGCGCGCAGACGACGACCGAGGCGACGACGAGCGTGACGTAGAACGAACGGTTCTCCGGCGCCTGGTACCAGTCGCCGGGGCCGAACGGGATCCACATCGTGAGGGCCTCCAGCGACCGCAGCGCGATCACCGTCCACAGCGCCCACTGCCGGGGCACCCACGCCGTCCCCACGAGCAGCAGCGTCGGTAGGCCGACGCCGAACAGCAGCCAGGCGATGCCCGGGGCCGCGTCGTCGCCCTGCATCCCGAGCAGTGCCGAGCCGCCGTTGACGGTGTTCGCGAGGCCCATGACGGCGGTGAGCACGAGCCCGACGCGAAACAGGATCGCCCGCCAGCGCGGAAGCCGGTCGGCTGCCGTGACGGGGACGTGCTCGGTGGTGATGGCGGTCATGGTGTTCCTCCTTGCCCGGTGCGAGTCTCTCGCTTGGCAGGAACGCTACGGCCGGGTTCTGGGCGCCCGCATCGGGGCTGACACCGATTCCTGCAGGAGGGCGCCTGATCCGCCAACGAGGGGCGGTCAGTCTTCCAGCAGGCCGATGATGTCGTCGGCGCTGAGCGGGGCGGCGGCGTCGGAGCCGGTGCCGACGACCGAGTCGAACAGGTGGCGCTTGCGGGCCTGGAGCTCGACCACCTTCTCCTCGATGGTGTCGCTCGCGACGAGGCGGTAGACGTTGACGGGCTTGTCTTGGCCGATCCGGTGCGTCCGGTCGATCGCCTGGCTCTCCGCCGCCGGATTCCACCAGGGGTCGAGGATGAAGACGTAGTCGGCCTCGGTGAGGGTCAGGCCGAAGCCGCCGGCCTTGAGGCTGATCAGGAAGACGGGGGCGTCGCCCTCGCGGAAGCCGTCGATGGCGCCGGCGCGGTCGCGGGTGCGACCGTCGAGGTACTCGTACGCGATCCCCTCCGCGGCTAGCCGCTCGCGGACGAGGCCGAGGAAGCCCGTGAATTGCGAGAACACCAGCGCGCGGTGGCCCTCGGCGATGACCTCGCCCAGCATCTCGACCAGCGTGTCGATCTTCGCCGACGCCGCGGGGTGCGCGTCGTCGATCAGGGCGGGCGAGAGGCTGAGCTGGCGAAGCAGGGTCAGCGAGCGCAGGATCGTGATCCGGTTGCGGCCGAGGTCGCCGAGCAGGCCGAGCACCTTCTGGCGCTCGCGGGCGAGGTGCCGGTCGTAGAGCCGACGGTGTCCAGGCGACAGCTCGACGGGGACGATTTGCTCCTGCTTCTCCGGCAGCTCCGCCGCGACGGCCGCCTTCGTGCGGCGCAGGATCAGCGGGCGGATGCGGCGGTGCAGCCGCGCCAGCGCCTCCTTGTCGCCCGCCTCGATCGGCTTCCTGAACGCGGCGGTGAACGCCTTCGGGTCCGGGAAGAGGCCGGGCGCGGTGATCGACAGCAGCGACCACAGGTCCATCAGGTTGTTCTCCAGCGGCGTGCCGGTCAGCGCGATCTTCACGCCGGCGTTCAGCTTCCGCACCGCCTGGTACGCCTTCGACGCGTGGTTCTTGACGAACTGCGCCTCGTCCAGCAGCACCGCGCCCCAGCGCTGCGCGCGGTACTGGTCGGACTCCAGCCGCAGCAGCGTGTACGAGGTGACGACGAGGTCCGCCTCGTCCACGACGTCGGCCAGGGGTTCGCCCCGCTTCGCCGCGGTCGCGGTGACGGCGACGGCGTTCAGGCCCGGCGCGAACTTCGCCGCCTCCGCCGCCCAGGTGCCGATCACCGACGTCGGCGCCACCACCAGGATCGGCCCCGACAGCTCACCGCGCTCCTTCGCCGACAGCGCGAGTGCCAGCGCCTGCACCGTCTTGCCCAGGCCCATCTCGTCGGCGAGGATGCCGCCGAGCCGGGAGGAGAGCAGGAAGCTCAGCCACTCGAAGCCCGTTGCCTGGTAGGGGCGCAACTCCGCCTCCAGCCCATCGGGCAGCGGCACCTCGGGAAGCGACGCCGGGTCGAGCAGGGCGCCGACGGCGGACCGCCACGACTCCGCCTGTTCCGTGACGACGCCGAGCGACACCAGCTCCTCCCACAGCCCCGCGTGCTCGGGGCGCAGCCGGAAGGTGTCGCCGTCGACGTCGACGATCAGCTTCGCCTCCTCGATGAGGACGCGCAGCTCGGCCAGCTCGGGGGCGTCGAGGGAGAACCAGGTGCCGGAGTCCAACATCAGGTGGTCGTCGCCGGCGGCGAGCGCGGCGAGGAGCTCGGCCAGCGGCACCCTCTCGTCGCCGACAGTGACCTCGACGTGCAGGTCGAACCAGTCTCCGGCCTCGGCCTCGCCGACGGAGAGCCGGACGACGGGGTCGCCGTCGGCCAGCGTGAAGACCGGGGCGTCGCGGTTCAGCTCGACGAGCACGTCGTCGCGGCCCTTGAGCGCGGGCAGGACCTCGGTGACGAACGAGATGAGGGGGCGGCCGGTCAGGAACGCGGGGCGCAGCTCGGCTCCGGTGAGGCCGGCCTCGACCCACGGGCCGTGCGGCACCGCCTCGGCTAGGCGCGCCTCCGCCACCCGGTCGCGGGCCACGCCCGGCTCCGAGGCGAGGCCGACGTCGCGGACCGTCGATCCGGTGCGGTAGCGGAACCCCCACCGGACGCTGGCGGCGCGCTCGCCGAAGTCCACCCTGCACAGCAGGCGCGGCGGCTCCGGCTCGGGCAGGACCACGCCGTCGCCCACCTCGACGGCGACCGCGCGCCGCAGCTGGGGGAGGTAGCCGGCCGCGAACGTCTCCACCTCCGCGCCGGGGATGCGCAGTTCGCCGTGCCGGAAGAGGCCCGCCGCGGCGGGGGAGAGCGTGCGGCTGAGGGGGCCGAGCAGGACCTCGTCGTCGCGGGCGACCCAGGCACCGTGCGCGGGACGGCCGAGGAAGGCCTTCGCCGGGAGGGCGACGACCTCGCCGTCGAGCCTGGTCAGCGCCCGCACCGAGAGCGCGGCGCCGTCGCGGGCGATGCGCACCAACGGCTCGATCCGTTCGACGAGCCTGGGCGTCGGCAGCGCCCGGCCGGTGTAGGTGGTGCCGGGGAGGAGCGTGACCCCGGCCGCGACGGCCTCGGCGAGCGCGGCCCAGCCGGAGGGCAGCATCGCGCCAAGCGAGAGGGTGTCCCTGCGGCCGTAGCCGTTCAGCCCCTCGGCCGCCCGCAGCGCGCCCAGCGCCACGCGGTGTCCCTCGCGGAGCCCGGGGTGCGGGTAGGTGACGTCGTCCCAGCTGATGCCGGAGCGAATCCAGTTCTCGCGCTTGCCGGGCCGCAGCAACCGGACGGTGAGCGCGCCCGCCTCCTCGGAGACCTCCAACGCCAGCGGGGCGCCGTCGTCGGCCCGGGGGAGGAACGGCGCGAGCACCGATTGCCAGCCCTGCGCATGGACGGCGGCCCCCGGAGCCATCAGGGTGAGCAGGAGCGCGACGCAGTGCTTGCAGTTGCGCTGCACAGGGCAGCTGCAGTTGGCGAGCAGCCCGGACGAGGAGCTGGGGCTGATGGTGCAGTGGTAGCTGCGGTAGTTGCTGCCGCGCACCGTCGCGGTGGCCAGCTCGCCGACCGTCTTGACCGCCGAGACGCGCCCCAGCGTCGCGTATTGCCGGCCTCGGGCCACCGTGGCCGCGCCGAAGACCCGGTTGAGTTCGGCATCGGTGAGGCTCTCGAGCCAGGAGGGCAGTTTCGTCATCGCGCAGGGATTCTACGGCCCCGCGCCTAAAACGCGGTTCCGCCAGGGGGACCGTAGACTGGCGGGCATGCTCAGCGCGCGGGATTGGTTCGACGACGGGTCGGTCTTCGTCGTCGACGTGCCGTTGGCATGTTGCGCGCTGGAGACCGAGGCGGCGGCGCAGGGGCGCGGGGCGATCGACGCGGCCGAGATCCCGGCCGGCGCCCGCGTCGTCGTCACGCTCTCCGGCACCCTCACGACCCCCGCGCTGCCCGCGGTCCGGCACGTCATCGACCAGCTGGGCAGGCCCGCCACCGTCGTCGCCTTCGGCGCCTGCGCGTGCGTCGGCGGGCCTTACTGGGACTCCTACGCGGTGGTCAACGGGGCCGAGTCGCTCGTGCCCGTTGACCACTTCATCGCGGGGTGTCCGCCCCCGCCGTCGGCCCTCGACGACTTCCTCGCGGGCATCCGGGCCGAGGCGGTGTCGGCGTGACGCGCGTCGATCCCGGGCGGTGGCGGGCCGCCGTCGCCGTGGCAATCGACGGCGGGCACACGTTCCTGGTCGATCTCACCGCCGTCGACGAGTTGGGGAGGAGCGACCACATCCGCGTCCTGCTCCGCCTCATGGACCCCGACACCGGCGACGACCTCACGCTCGAGACCCTCACGGACCGCGGCGACGCCCGCCTCGCCGACGTGGCCGACCTCCTCCCCGGCGCCGCCTGGCTGCAGCGCCAGGTCCACGACCTGTTCGGCGTCTCGTTCGACGGCGGGGACAACCGCCCGCTGATCCACCACGTCGGCGGCGCGCCGCTGCGCAAGGACGTGCTGCTGGAGGAGCGCCAGGTCCGTCCGTGGCCGGGCGCGCTTGAGCCGGGGCACTCGGCGCCGGGGGCGCGGAAGCTCGTCCCGCCCGGGGTCCCCGACCCGAGGGGGCGGCGATGATCCACGGCCGCATCGAGCTGATCGAGGAGCGCTGCACCTCCTGCATGATCTGCGCCCGCGAGTGCCCCACGTGGTGCATCACGCTGACGTCGCATCAGGAGAAGCGGGTCCCCGCGCCGGGAGCGCGGCCCCGGACCGAGAACGTCCTCGACACGTTCGCCATCGACTGGGCGCTCTGCATGTACTGCGGCATCTGCATCGAGCAGTGCCCCACCGACGCCCTGGCTTGGGGCGGCGCGCACGTGCCGTCGGCGGATCGGCTCGCCGACCTCCTGCACGGCCGGGACCGGCTCGCGCCGTCGGGCAGCGGTGCGTAGCCGGGTGTCCCGGGGCCTCGCCGACCTGCGCGGGGCCGCGTCGTCGCGCGCCGTCTGGCTGGGGTTCTTCGGCAGCCTCCTGATCCTGATCGGGTCGCTGAGCCCCGCCTACCTGCCGCAGGCCTCGCCGATGTGGGACGTGCTGCGCGGCTGGGGCATCGACGGGCCGACGACGAAGTGGGTGGGCACGGGCGCCACGCTGATCGGCCTGCTTGCGCTCCTCGAGTCGTGGTTCCGGCTGCGTCCCGAGGCGCGCCGGGCGCGGGGCCGGCAGGAGTTGCGGACCTGGCCGGTGCTCCTGATCATCTCCGCGCCGCTGCTGTTCGGCCCGCCGATCTTCTCGCACGACGCCTACTCCTACGCCGCCCATGGGTGGCTGATG
>CAYVWO010000062.1:0-10407 GCA_964455495.1 uncultured Tessaracoccus sp. | reverse complement strand
GCCGAACGGCTTCTCGATGACGACGCGGTTCCAGTCGTCGTCCTTGCGCTCGACGAGGCCGTGGCGCGAGAGCTGGCTCATCACGGGCTCGAAGCTCGACGGCGGGATCGACAGGTAGAAGGCGTGGTTGCCACCGGTGCCGCGTGCCGTGTCCAGGTCACGGATGGTCTCGCGCAGGCGGACGAACGAGTCGTCGGAGTCGAACGTGCCGGAGACGAAGCGGATGCCCTCCAGTAGCTGCTGCCACACCTCCTCGCGGAACGGCGTGCGCGCGTGCTCCTTGACGGCGTCGTGGACGACCTTCGCGAAGTCCTGATCGGCCCAGTCGCGGCGCGCGAAGCCGACCAGCCCGAAGCCGGGCGGCAGCAGCCCCCGGTTGGCCAGGTCGTAGACCGCGGGCATGAGCTTCTTGCGGGAGAGGTCACCGGTGACGCCGAAGATGACAAGCACGCACGGCCCTGCGATGCGGGGGAGCCGGCGGTCCTGCGGGTCGCGCAGTGGGTTCACGTAGTCGTTCATCGCGCCCAACAGTAATCCACTCGGGCCGTCAAGGGAGAGCCGCTCAGCGATGGCTGGGCGGTGTGTCCGCGTGGTTGGTCACGATGCCGTTCGCGGCCGCCCACGCGCCGATGTCCTGGCGCTGGATCGCCGCGGCCATGAGGTCGGGGAACAGGTCGGGCGTGCACGCGAACGCGGGCACGCCGATGCCGGCCAGCGCTGCCGCGTGGTCGGCGTCGTAGGAGGGTCGGCCGTCGTCGGCGAGCGCGAGCAGCGCGATCATCGTCGCCCCGGAGTCCACGATCTCCTGGGCCCTTCGCAGCATCTCCTCCGCGATCCCGCCCTCGTACAGGTCGCTGATCAACACCAGGACGGTGTCCGTGGGGCGGGAGATCTGGCCCTGGCAGTAAGCGAGCGCGCCGTTGATGTCGGTGCCCCCGCCGAGCTGGACGCCGAACAGGATGTCCACCGGGTCGTCGAGGTCGGCGGTGAGGTCGACGACGGCCGTATCGAACACCACCAGCCGGGTCTGCACCGCGCGCAATGACGCGAGCACCGCGCCGAACACGCTGGAGTACACGACGGACTCGCCCATCGACCCCGACTGGTCGATGCACAAGATGATCTCGCGCTGCACCTGCGACTGGCGACGCGCGTACCCGACGAGGCGCTCGGGCACCACCGTCCGGTGCTCGGGCAGGTAGTGCTTCAGGTTGGCGGCGATGGTCCGGTTCCAGTCGACGTCGCGCATCCGGGGCCGGCTCGTCCGCGCCGAACGGTCGAGGGCACCCGTAACCGCCTGCACGGTGCGCGCCCGCAGCCGCTCCTCGAGCTCGGTGGTGACCTGCCGGACCACCTGCCGCGCGGTCTCGCGCGAGTGCTCCGGGATGACCCCGGTCAGTCCGATGAGGGTGGCAACGAGCGCCACGTCCGGCTGCACGGCGCGCATCGTCTCCGGCTCGAGCAGCAGCTGGCGCAGGCCGAGGCGCTCCATCGCGTCGCCCTGCATCACCTGCACCACGGACGAGGGAAAGTAGGTCCGGATGTCGCCCAGCCAGCGCGCGACCTTCGGCTGAGACCCTCCGAGCCCGCCGCGACGCGCGCCGTCGTAGAGGTCGGTGAGCACGCGGTCCCGGTTGGCGTCGTCGTCGGAGAGCGCCAACCGGGCGCCGTCGTGGGTCACCCCGTCCGCCTCGCCCGAGCCGAGGATCAGCCGCCACCGGGTGAGCCGCTCGGGCACCTCAAGGTCGTCACTCATCGGGCGGCCTCCTTCCTGGAGAGGATCCGGGACGCGGCGGCGAGCGCGGCCGCCGCGGTCACGAGGTCCCAGGCGGGCTCCGCCGACGCGGCCGCCGCGGGGGCTCGGGAGACCCGCTCGCCGATGACCCTGCGCTCGGGCGCGGAGAACTCGGAGAAGGTGCGGCGCAGCAGCGGCAGGAGGTCGTCGAACGTCTCCGTGCGGACGCCGGCGACCCACGCATCCACCACCGCGAGGAGCTGCGGGTCGTGGACCAGGACGACGGCGGATCCGGCGAGGAAGCCGGAAAGCCAGCCCGCCGCGTCCATCGGGTCGAGGGCGGGCGAGAGCCGCAGCCCCATGAGGACGCCGACGCGCGCCGAGTCGAGCCGCCCGGCATCGAGCAGCAGTCGGGTGGCGCGGCCGGCGAGCAGCCCGGGAACCTGGTCGCGCTCGGTGAGGACGAACAGGCAGCCGAGCCAAGGATCGAGCAGCTCCGCCTCCTGCAGCAGCGTCAGCCCCGCGTGGGCGTCGTCGACGGCGCGCAGCACTTGGGCCGCCGCGTCGGCGTCGAGCGCGGTGGCGAAGGTCGGCAGCTCGACGGTGCCGCGGGCGAGCAGGGTGCGCAGCACGGTGTCGACCTCCGCGGTGTCGAGGTCGCGCACCGAGCCGTAGCGAACGACCTCGGCGAGCGGGCGGATCGCCGCGAGCAGGCCGGGGACGTCGGTGTGCTGAGCGCTCCGCTCGGCCAGGCGCGCGATCACGTCGTGCACGCCGACCTCGGCCACCAGACACACGTTGACCAGCGCCGCCAGGTCGGCAAGCGCCGAGGTCGCGGCCGCCTTCTGCGCGACGAACGCGGAGGTCGCCGACTCGACGGTGGTCCCGAACAGGCTGGCCTCGACGAGGTCGATCGCCAGCTCGGGGCGCCACACGAGCTCCCACTGCTCCTTGAACGTTCCGGTGGTCCTGCCGGTGGTCGTCGGCGTGCCCCATCCGACGCCGAGCGCGCTCAGCCGGTGCAGCAGCCGGGAGCGGGCGCGTCCGGCGTCGGTGCGCAGGTCCAGCGTGACGACCTGGGCGGCGGCCGACGGCCTCAGCCGGGTCGACTTCTGCAGCCTCGCGAGATCGGCCGCCAGGGGAACGAGCGGCGCCGACTCGGGCACCGAGCCGAGGTCGCGGCCGACGATGAGCGACGACCGCACGAGCTCCAGCGGGTAAGGGTTGCCGTCGGCGAGCACACCGAGCGCGGCGTCGGTCAACTCGCTCAACCCGGGTCCGGGGCGCCCGCGCAGGGAGGCGAGCGACGACGCCAGCCTGCTCGCCTCGACCACCGACGCCGTGGACGCGTCGATGCCCTGGGCGCGCAGCTCGCGCGCGACCCGCACCAGCCAGCTCATCGCGGGATCGTGCCGCGCGTCGGAGGCCCAGTGGTCGAACAGGTGCCGGTACCAGCCCGGCGAGTCGACGCCGGCGCCGTAGCCGGAGTCGTTGCTCAACCGGTCGGCCGTCCACGGCACCCAGGCGGCCGCGACCTTCACCCTCGGCAGCCCGCGGAGCAGTGCGTTGTCGCGTGCGGCGGGCGGGAAGCTCGCGGGCGCGAGAGCGGGGGCGTGCCAGGCGCCGCACACCACGACGATCCGTTCGCGGCCGGCCCTGATCGCCTCGCGGAGCACCCGGCGCATCGCCGCCTCGCGGGCCGGGTTGTCCGGGCGGGCGGGGTCGTCGTCGGGCTCGCCCCTGCGCAGCTCGGCGATCGCCTCGCGCAGCGCGTCGAACCGATCGAGGGCCGACCCCGTCCGCGACTCGACGGCGTCCTCCCACCACCGCTCGGGGTCGTCGTAGCCCGCCGCGGCGGCCAGCGCGCCGATCGGGTCGACGGCCGCCGACGGGACCGGCGGCTCGGGCGCGTCCGCGGGGTCGGGAGGCGCGGCCTTGATGGCGAGCGAGTTCGCGGCGGGAAGGTCGAGGAAGCGCTGCTCGACCCCGCTGCGCGCGGCCCAACGCATCGCCACCCACTCGGGGGAGAAGTCCGCCACCGGGTAGAACGTCGCCAACTGGGGCCGGTCCGCGGCGTAGACCAGGGCGGCGACGGGCGGCCGGAGGTCGGGATCGGCGACGAGCCCCGTCAGCGCGTCCAGCTCGGGCGGCCCCTCGACGAGCACGAGGTCGGGGCGCAGCTCGTCGAGCGCCTCGGCCACCGCGCGGGCGGAGCCGGGCCCGTGGTGCCGCACCCCGAGCACGTGGACGTCGGTCATGAGGCCCTCACGCGGAAGGCGCGTCGAGTTCGCGGCAGGCGCGGTACAGGTCAGACCACTCCGTCCGGTTGCGCACCACCGTCTCGAGGTACTCCTGCCAGATCACCGTGTCCTGCACCGGATCCTTGACGACGGCGCCGACGAGGCCCGCGGCCACGTCGGCGGCCCCGACCCTGCCGTCGCCGAAGTGCGCGGCGAGGCTCAGGCCGCTGGTCATCACGGAGATGGCCTCCGCCGTCGAGAGCGTGGAGCTCGGCGACTTCACCGTCGTGCGGCCGTCTGCGGTGACGCCGCCGCGCAGCTCGCGCATGACGGTGACCACCCGTCGAATCTCCGAGAGTGCCGCGAGGTCGGCGGGCAGTTCCAGCGAGGCGCCGAGGCTGGCGACGCGGGTGCGCACGATCTCGACCTCCTGGTCGAGCGAGTCCGGCAGCGGCAGCACGACCGTGGTGAACCGGCGGCGCAGCGCCGAAGACAGGTCGTTGACGCCCTTGTCGCGGTTGTTCGCGGTGGCGATCAGGTTGAACCCGCGCAGCGCCTGCACCTCGGTGTCCAGCTCGGGGATCGGCAGCGTCTTCTCGGAGAGGATCGTGATCAGCGAGTCCTGGATGTCGGCGGGGATGCGCGTCAGCTCCTCCACCCGCACGAGCGCGCCGCCGGCCATCGCCCGCATCACGGGGCCGGGCACGAGCGCGGCGGTTGTCGGCCCCTCGGCGAGCAGGCGCGCGTAGTTCCAGCCGTAGCGGATGGCCTCCTCGGGCGTGCCCGCCGTGCCCTGCACCACGAGCGTCGAGTTGCCGCTGATCGCGGCGGCGAGGTGCTCGCTCACCCACGACTTCGCGGTGCCGGGCACGCCGATCAGCAGCAGGGCGCGGTCGGTCGCCAGCGAGGCGATGGCGATCTCGATCAGCCGCCGGTTGCCCAGGTACTTCGCCGTGATCTCGGTGCCGTCGGGCAGCGTGCCGCCCAGGAGGTAGGTGGCCACCGCCCAGGGCGACAGCCGCCATTGCGGCGGGCGCGGCCGGTCGTCGACGGCGGCGAGCGTGGCGAGCTCGTCGGCGTAGGCCTGCTCGGCGTGGGCGCGAAGTACCTGTTCGGTGCTCACTAGGGGTTCCTCCTCGGTGGGAATGCGTCGTCGATGGAGCGGGCGAAGGCCGTGTTCTGGCGAACGATGGCCAGGATCCTGCGCGCCCTGGCGTGGTCCTCGGGCGGGTTGAGGCGGTCGAGGTGGGCCGCGACCTCCGGGCCGAAGCCGGCCTGGAGGCGCTCGTCGAAGCCCAGCAGGAACGGGTCGCCGTCGGCGGAGCGGGCGATCCGGTCGGCGACGGCGGTGGCCAGCGCCGTCGGCCACGGCTGGGGCGCCTCGCGGGCCGCACGGAGGAAGGGGAGCGGGTTGGCGGGAGCCGACCGGAGCGTGTCGATCATCCAGCGGGTCTGCTGCTCCGGGGGCAGCAGGTGGACGAGGTCGCCCCTGCCGCTCGACGCCGTGAGGGCCGCGGCCCAGACGGTGTCGCGGCGCAGGCCGACGACGCTGAGGAGCGCGGCGGTCACGGTCTGGTCGCCGGCCAGATGCTTCACGATCTTCTCCGGCGGCAGCCCCGTCGCCACGGTCCAGGTGCTGAGCGGCGCGCCGGCGATGATCGAGCGCAGCCAGGCCACCGGCTGCCCGTTGCCGCCGTCCTTGTCGAGGCCGTCGCGCACGGCGGCGTCGTCGATGTTGGTCGGTGGATCGACGGCGAGCAGCGGGTCGCGCAGCAGGCGCTTCGTGACGCGGATCAGCGGGGTGAGGCGGCGTCCCATCCGCTGGGCGAGCCTGCTGTCGGGCAGCTGGGTGAGCAGGCGGGCGGCCAGGGCGCGCACGGTCTTGGCGCGGTCGTCGAGTGCCTCCTCGAGGAAGGGCTCGTCGGCGATCGAGAGCCCGGCCATCATCGCCTCCAGCAGCCTGACGCGCTCCTTGGCCGTCGCGTGCTCCCAGGACGCGGCGACGGCGGCGCGCACCGCCGCGTGTGTGTCGGGCGGGGCGGCCTCGTCGGGCGCATCCAGCAGCAGGTAGGGCGCGAACATCTCGGCGTACCACCGGCCGCGCGCGTCCCAGACCCGCGCGAGGGCGGCGCGCATGGACCGCCGCTGGCGCGCCATCGCGACCACCTCCGGGAGGAGGTCGGCGGGCAGGCCGTACCCGGTCGCCGCGCACCGCTCGAGCCAGCGGTCGACCTGGGCGTCGCGGGCGCCCGCGGTCAGCGGCGACTGGCGGATCAGCAGCGTGAGGAGCTGGACGGCGACCGCGGGGGCCTCCGGGAGCCGGTTGGCCGGGGCCGGGTCGACGGGCTCCCCGGCCGTCGGCCTCGCCCCGGCGCGGCCGAGCACGTCGAGGAGGGTGGCCTGGTCGAGCAGCGAGGCGTGATCGGCGGGCGCGAGGCCGGGCGGGAGGGCCCCCGCCGCGCGCCGGGACGTGCCGACGAGCGCGCTCGCGCGCAGCGCCGCCGCCCAGCGCGAGACGGTGCCGGGGTCGACGGCGGTTGGGGGCGTGGACGTCATAGCGGCACCACCCGTCGGGTTCCCGCGGCGTCGGCGATCTCGACGGTGAGGACGCGGAAGGCGCCGGCCTCCCACTCGCCGAACGCCGCCGCAGCGCGTCCGCCGGAGACGGCGAGGAGGCGCTCGAGGTCGGTGGCGCCGTCGAGGGGCAGGGCGTCGCCGTCGGCGTCGACGATCAGGCCCGGCGTGCGGGAGAAGGCGACGCCGGGCAGGAGCATGGCGTGGCGGTCGCGCCAGGGCGTGAAGGAGACCTCGTCGGCGACCCGGGCGAGCGCCGACCGGATCGACGGCGCGCCGATGGGAGTGCCGGTCAGACCCGCCGATCCCGCCGCCGTCGGCTGGTCGACGAACAGGGCGCGGCGCGGGGCGGCCCCGGGGTAGAAGGCGAGCTCGGCCCGGACGAGGCTGCCCGCGAGCTGGGGGACGGCCAGCGCCTGCCCCGGGCCCGCGGTGTCGAGCAGGAGCGCAAGCTCGCCGTCGTCCGCGCACAGCCAGGTGCGCTGCTGCTGGAGCGGCCCGTCGTCGGAGCGGTGCGCTCCGAGCACCCGCCAGGTCGCCGAGCGGGTCCGCCCAGAGCGCACCTGCTCCGTGGGTGTCGTCCACCCGACGGCGGCGCGGAGGTCGGCCTGCTGGTCGTCGGTGAGGTCGTCGCGGCCCCGCCAGGACTGCGCGAGCAGCCACAGCCGACCCACGTGGCGGACGAGGTGGTCCTCCCAGTCCTTGCGCGATAGGGCGTCGCTGCCGAGGGCGCGGACGCGGTCGGCGAGCCCGGGGAGCTGGGCGTCGACGAGCCGCGAGGCGGCCCGATCCCAGAACGCGTACGGCTGGCTGCGCGCGGCGGCGAGCCCCGTGCGGGCGAGGTCCTCGAGCCAGACGCAGAGATCCTCGATGCCGGCGTCCATCTTGGCGATCCGGCTCGCCACCCGCTTCGCCTGCGCCTCGGGATCGACGGGGCCGTCCTCGCGGCCCGACGCCCGCCGCGCCGACGCCTCGGCGCGCGTGACCCGCTGGTCCGCCCAGGCCTGGGCGAAGTCGGCGAGGGCCTCCGCGGAGTCGACGTGGCCGTCGGCCCACAACAGCAGCAGGGCCAGCGCGTGCTTGCAGGGGAACTTCCGGCTCGGGCACGAGCAGCGGTAGGCCGGCTCGGCGAGGTCGACGCTCACCTGGTACGGGTTCTTCCCGCTGCCCTGGCACTGGCCCCACACCAGGAGGTCGTTGGCGCCCGCCTGGCTCCACGGGCCCGGCCGCGCCAACTTCTGCGCCGCGCTCACGGACGAGGCGTCGGGCGCGGCGGCGATGACCTGCTCGCGGCTCCACCTCGTCACCTCCGCCATCCTGCCATCTCCCGCCGCGATCGGGCGCGCGTCTCGGTCGAGTGGCGCCCGGGCTCCTGGCCGGTAGACTGCCGAGAGGTCTACATACTGGAGTCGCAGTCGTGAGTGTTGCAGCGTCGTCGCGGGCGCGTTTCGGCGATGTCGTGAAGGCGTACGTGGCCCTCACGAAGCCCCGCATCATCGAGCTGCTGCTCATCACGACGGTGCCGGCGATGTTCCTCGCGGCCGGCGGGATCCCGCCGTGGCGGCTGATCGCCTGGACCATGCTCGGAGGGCTCTTCGCCGCCGCGTCCGCGAACACGTTCAACTGTGTGATCGACGCCGACATCGACGAGGTCATGCGTCGCACGCGCCGTCGGCCCGTGCCTCGGCACCAGGTCTCGGCCGGGAACGCGACGGCGTTCGGCGTCGTCCTCGGCATCCTCGCCACGCTGGTGCTCGGCTTCGGCGCCAACTGGCTGTCGGCGATCCTCGCGCTGGCCGCCAACGCCTTCTACGTCTTCGTCTACACGATGTGGCTGAAGCGACGCACCTGGCAGAACATCGTCTGGGGCGGCATCGCGGGCTGCTTCCCGCCGCTGATCGGGTGGACGGCCGTGACCGGGTCGGTCGCCTGGCCCCCCCTGATCCTCTTCGGCATCGTGTTCCTCTGGACGCCGCCGCACACCTGGGCGCTCGCGTTCCGCTACCGCGACGACTACGCCGCCGCGGGGGTGCCTATGCTGCCCGTCGTCAGGCCCGCGCCGCAGGTGGCCGCGCAGATCTTCTGGTACTCGCTGGCCACCGTCGTCGTCTCGCTGCTGCTGTGGCCCGTCACGCCGACGGGGTGGCTCTACCCGGCCGCCGCCGGCCTGTTCGGGGCGGTACTGCTGTGGGAGGCCGCGCAACTCTGGCGTCGCGCCCGGTCCGGGCTCGAGGTGGCCCAGCTGAAGGCCATGCGGCTCTTCCACTGGTCGAACACCTACCTCGCGCTGGTCTTCCTCGCCGTCGCCCTCGATCCGCTGCTGACATGATCGACGGCGAGTACGTCGTCGAGCTGCGCGACGGCACCATCAAGCAGGTCAACCCGTTCACCGGCACCGAGGTGTGGACCGTGCCCGGGCGGGGCAACCGGCCGCTCGGCGTGCCGCGCCCCGACCCGCGTCCGCTTGAGCCGGGTCAGGACCGGCGCGCGTGCGCGTTCTGCCAGGACCGCTACCTTGAGACGCCGCCGGAGAAGTCGCGGATCGTGCGGGTGGATGGAGGCTTCGACACCCGGTACTGGACGGCGGCCGAGGCGCTGTTTAGCACGGTCGCGGAGTTTCGGCGCGTGCCCAACCTGTTCGAGATCCTGAGCTATGAGTACTGGCACCTCAACTACGGCTACGAGCTGTCCGAGTGGATCCGCCAGCGCAAGGACGACTACCTGGCCTTCCCCGCGGGCCGCGAGCACGTCCTGAGCGTCGTGACTGCGAAGCTGCGCGCCTCGGGCCACAGCCCGCAGGTGATCGCGGCTCTGGGGGAGCAGGACCTGCTGCACCGCGCCTCCGCCTTCTTCGGCGGCGGCCACGACGTCGTGATCGCCCGGCGGCATTTCGTCGACGGCGCCACCGACGACTCGGAGCTGGCGTCCTCTGGCACCCTGACGCCGGAGGAGCACGGCGTGTTCATGGCGTACACCGTCGAGTCCGCCGAGCGGATGCTGATGATCAACCGGTACGCGCGCTACGTCGCCGTCTTCCAGAACTGGCTGAAGCCCGCCGGCGCGTCGTTCGATCACCTGCACAAGCAGCTCGTGGCCATCGACGAGCACGGCAATCAGCAGACCTCGACCCTGCGTCGGCTGGCGGCGAACCCCAACGTGTTCAACGACGCCGCGGTCGGCTACGCGGCGCGGCGCGGGCTCGTGATCGCGGAGAACGAGCACGCCGTCGCCTTCGCCGGGTTCGGCCACCGCTATCCCACGATCGAGGTGTTCTCGAAGTCGGAGGCGAGCTTCCCCTGGGACCACGCGCCCGAGGAGGTGCGCGGCATGTCCGACCTGCTGCACGCCATGCACGCGGCGACCGGTGCGGACGTCGCGTGCAACGAGGAGTGGCACTACCGCCCGGTGGACACGCCCTTGGCGATGCCGTGGCGGATCTTGCTCAAGTGGCGGATCTCGACGCTCGCCGGGTTCGAGGGCGCGACCAAGATTTACCTGAACACCATCGCGCCGGGTACTCTTCGTGACCGCGCCGTCGCCCGGCTGCGGGAGCTGCGGGACCTCGGGGTCCTCGCCCCCGGGCTGGCGATCGCGGAAGAGGCGGCCACCGTGCCGAACCCGCTCCGTTATCGACGGTAGGCGCCTACTCCGAGAGGGAACCCATGACACGAGACCAGCGACCCTCCGTCATCCCGATCCTGCTGGTCGCGGCCTTCGTCGTCATCCTCAACGAGACGACGATGAACGTCGCGTTGAGTTCGATCATGACCGATCTCCGCGTCGACGAGCGCACCGCGCAGTGGCTGACGACGGCGTTCATGCTCACCATGGCGGTCGTCATCCCGATCACGGGCTGGC
>CAYVWO010000061.1:9201-10522 GCA_964455495.1 uncultured Tessaracoccus sp. | reverse complement strand
GCCCCGAGCACAAGGAGAAATCCCGGATGCGAAAGATTATCCCCACCATCGCCGCCTCGTTGGCTGCCGCCTTCGCCCTCACCGCTTGCGGTGGCTCCGCCGAGCCGGCGTCGAGCCCCACCGAGACGACCGCAGCGAGCCCCACCCAGACCGCCGCGGAGGTGACCACCGTCAAGGTCGGCGCCAGCCCGGTGCCGCACGCCCAGATCCTGGAGTTCATCCAGAGCAACCGCGCGGCTGAGGCCGGCATCACCCTCGAGGTCACCGAGTTCACCGACTACGTCCTCCCCAACGAGGCCCTGGCCGGCGGCGACATCGACGCCAACTACTTCCAGCACCTCCCCTACCTCGAGGAGGAGATCGCGACGAAGGGCTACCAGTTCGAGCACGGCGCGGGCGTCCACATCGAGCCGCTGTCGCTTTTCTCCTCCAAGCACGCCACCGCGGCGGACGTGCCGGACGGCGGCGTCATCGCCATCACCAACGACGTGTCCAACCAGAACCGCGGCCTGAAGCTGCTCGAGAGCGCCGGCCTGCTGAGCGGCGTCGCCGACGACTCGACCGTGCTCACCCTGACCGACGAGCAGAACCCGAAGGGCCTGACCTTCGAGGAGAACCAGCCCGAGGTGATCGTGCAACTGGTCGAGGACCCGAAGGTCGACGCCGCGGTGGTCAACTCGAACTTCATCCTCTCGGCCGGCCTGAACACCAACGACGCGATCGCGCGCGAGACCGTCGAGGGCAACCCGTACGCCAACATCCTGGTGTGGCGCACCGACAACACAAACCCCGGCGTCGCGAAGCTCGAGGAGCTGCTGCACTCCCCCGAGGTCGCCGAGTTCATCAAGACGACGTGGCCGTCGGGCGACGTCATCCCCGGCTGATCCCTCCCGCTCCTTGGATCCTGGCACACGCGCGAAGCGCCGTGCCTGTGTCGAAAGGTAGCAACGCCCCTTGAGCCGATCCCCGGCGCGCAGCGCCCGGATCGCGTCGAAAGGTCTGGCGCCCGGTTCATGGACTCGACTTGAGTCCGAGGACCGGGCGCCGACCTTTTCGCCGGCATCGCGCTTCGCTCGAGGCCGGGCTCGAAGACCGTTGCGGATAGGGTGGGGCCCATGAAGCCGGCAGTCCTCTTCGACCTCGACGGCACGCTTGCCGACACGATCCCCGTCATCGCGCACCACGTCGCGGAGACCATCACGAGCTTTGGCATCTTTGTGCGGCCCGAGGACGTGATCCCGTACATCGGGCTCCCGCTCGAGGTGGCGCTGGCAGGGCTGACGGAGCTGCAGAATCTTGGCATCGCCAGCAATACCATTTC
>CAYVWO010000061.1:0-9191 GCA_964455495.1 uncultured Tessaracoccus sp. | reverse complement strand
ACCGGCTGGCGCAGGCAACCGGCCTGAGTCAGACCCGCATCGGGGAGATCGTCCACGCCTACCGGCTGCGCTGGCGCACCGCCGTCGACGAGCACGGCGAGACGCTGCTGCTGCCGGGCGCGCACGCGTTGCTGCGCCGGCTCCGCGAGGCGGGCATCGCCGTCGGCATCGTGACGGCCAAGACGCACGCGATCGCCGACCACCTGCTGGTCTCGATGGGCATCCGCGACCTGATCGACGTGCTGGTCGGCACCGACGAGGTGCCGCACGGCAAGCCCGCGCCCGACTCCGCGCTGCTCGCGCTGCGTCAGCTCGGCGTCCCCGCCGAGGGCACCTGGTACGTCGGCGACGCGATCTCCGATGTCGCGATGGCGCTTGCCGCGGGCATGCGCCCGCTGGGCGTCACCACCGGCGCCTGCTCCGCGGAGCAGCTGCGCGACGCCGGCGCCGAGCTGGTCGTGTCGGCAACCGACGACCTCGCCGCGGTCCTCCTCGGCTGAGCCACGGGGTTGGCCTCGCGGCGACCGCGTGCATAGGGTGGGGAAGTTGCGTTCCCGATCCACGAGTAGAGGCCCCATGAGCAGCGAACCCACAGCCGACGCCCACGACGAGGCGGCCGTCGACGTCACGGCGCCCGACAGCGTCGGGCGCTGGTTCGCGCGGCTCGCGAAGGGTACGGCCGTGGGCGTCGGCTTCATCCTGCCGGGCCTGTCGGGCGGCGTGCTCGCCGTGATCTTCAAGCTGTACGACCCGATGATCCGGTTCCTGGCCAACATCAGGCGCAACTTCGTCGCCAACGTGCTGTTCTTCATCCCCGTCGGGATCGGCATGATCCTGGGCATCGTCGGCTTCTCGGTGGTGGTGGTTGCCGCGTTCGGACAGTACGCGGCGCAGTTCACCTGCCTGTTCATCGGCTTCGTGATCGGCACCTTCCCCTCGCTGTACCGGCAGGCAGGCAAACGCGGCCGGACGCCGCGCGACCTGCTCGTCATGGCCGCCGCAGCCGTCGGCATCTTCGCGTTGATGTACCTCGGCGGGGACTCCGCCTGGCTCCAGGTCCAGCCGAGCATCCCGGTGTGGTTCGGCTCTGGCGCCTTGATCGGCCTCGGCGTGATCCTGCCGGGCATGAGCCCCTCGAACTTCCTGATCTACTTCGGCCTGTACGAGAAGATGGCCGCCGGCATCAAGGCCCTCGATCCGGCCACCGTCATCCCGCTGGCCCTCGGCGCCATCGCCTGCGTGGTGCTGTTGGCGAAGCTCGTCGAGTGGGCGCTGCACCGCAGCTACTCGACGGTGTTCCACCTGATCCTCGGCATGGTGATCGGCTCGTCGCTCGCCATCTTCCCGACGGTGGTGTTCCCCGCATTCTCGTCCGCGGGCCTCGCCGCGAGCGGGCTCAGCCTCGGCGCGTCGGTCGCGTTCGCCGTCGCGCTGCTCGTGGTGGGCACCGTCGCCTCGCTCCTGTTCAGCAAGGTCGAGGACCGCTACGCCGACCAGCGCGAGTCGATCGAGTCCTCCGCGAAGGGATAGCAGCCACGTCGCAGCACTAAGAGGTTCCGCAGGTAGGTGGTACCTACCTGCGGAACCTCTAAGAGTCGGATGTTGGTTCAGATCTGAACCAACATCCGACTCTTAGTAGGTGTCACCCCATCCGCACGGGCCTCTACGCGGGAAGTCCTGTGACGGGCACGCCGCCGAGGCTGTCGGCCTCGCGGTGGCGGCCCCAGAACCCGGTTGGGGCGAACAGGCGGTCGAGGACGGCGTCGAAGGTGCCGGTCTCCGAGAGCAGCTCGAAGACGGTGTACCGGTTGCGGATCATCCGCGCCTTGTCGTGCGTCGCGCGGAACCGGTCCCAGCCAATCCCGATCAGCGCCGGGTGGTTCGGGGCGCCCGCCCGCCGGAGCATGTCGGCGGCCTCCCCGGGAGCGACGAGCTGGTCGGCAACCCGGGCGCGGATGGCTGCCCACTTCTCCTGGATAAGGAGGAGCCGCTCGCGGAGGGCCTCGCCCTCGACGTGCTTCTCCAGCGAGACCTTGATGGACTCGTCGTGGATCCGCTCGGGCAGCGCTGCCCTGATCCGGGCGACGACGTCGTCCTTGGACGGCGCCTCGGCGACGACGCGGTCAACGTCGAGCTCGGCCAGGTCAAGGCGCATCGCCTCCTCCCACAGGGCGAGCGACGCGACGGTGCCCACGCCCACCTTGAAGCCGTGGCTCAGCGGCGGCTCCCAATCCAAGCCGTGGCCCTCCATCTCCCACGTGTGGGAGAACTGGTGGCCGGCACCCGAGGCGGGGCGCGACGACTTCATGGCCTGCATCGCCAGCCCGGAGAGCAGGTTGCCCTCGGCGAGATCCGCGACGGCGTCCTGGTCGCCCGCGACGAGCGCCTCCGGCCGCGCGAGCGCGTTGCGCAGGCGCCCCTGGACCAGGTCCCAGACGTGGGCGTCGATGCGCTCGATGCCGAGCTCGTCGGCCAACATCCAGTCGGCGCCGGCGGGGATCTTCTCGATCAGATCCCCATAGCCGGTCGAGGTCAGGCGCGTGGGCGCCGCGGCCATCACGGCGAGGTCGGCGACGAGGCCGGCCGGCGCCGGACAATCTCGGGTGA
The DNA here is from genome assembly GCA_964455495.1 of uncultured Tessaracoccus sp. GTDB lineage: Bacteria > Actinomycetota > Actinomycetes > Propionibacteriales > Propionibacteriaceae > Arachnia. The sequence continues at coordinate 6,584 of CAYVWO010000061.1, read as the reverse complement.
GCTTGAAGCCGTCGACCGAGATCGACGCCCCATACGAGCTGAAACCGTCGACCGAGGCGGCGGTGCAGACATTCATGTAGGGCCGACCGAGCTCGCCCGAGGCGAGCTTCGTGACATCGTTCAGGGTTCCCGAGGCGATCGAGCAGGCGACGGCGCCCGGGAGCGCGGCGAGGCGTTCGCGCACGAGGCCAGTGTTGTCGTAGTCGGCGTACAGCGTCGGGGTGCCCGGGAGGATGAACGGCTCCGCGGCGAGGACGACGCCCGCGGCGCTCAGCGATGCCAGCACCTCGGCGCCCGCGGCCGCGAAGGTGTTCTCGTCGGCGACGACCAACGCTGCCGCGTCCGGGAACACGCTCCGGAAGAGGCCCCCGGTTCGGGCCAACGCCCCGGGGCCGAACTCGATGGCGCGGGTCTCGTCCGCCGACTCCAAGGCCTGCTGAATCAGTGACATGAGGCCATGCTATGCCCCACCCGTCGTCAGTCGGCCGTAGGGGGACGACCGGCCGCTCGCCCCGGCATCAGTCGGCCAGCGGGCCGAGCAGGAACGAGGCTAGCTCGCTGGCGGGGCGCGCCTGGCCGCCGTGCTGGGCCGAGAACGCCGCGGTGGCGTCCGTTCCGCACAGGGGCAGGATGCGCTGGGAGCCGCCCGGGTGCTGGCCGATCCACTCGGTCAGGTCGTAGACATTGCCGTCGATCGCGGCCCAGCAGGACGCCTCCGAGTCGTGGGCGGCGACGTCGTCCATCGTGTACCCGGCGGGTTCGGTCTCGTCCGGGTCGGCGGGATCCGACTCTGAGGGAGCGCCCTCGGAGGCCGTCCCGCCCCACACGGCTGTCGCGCCGGAGTGCCCGGTCAGGACGGTGAGGCCGATGAGCACGGCGGCGAGGGCGGCGGATACCCAGCCCATGGTGCTCTGCCCGGCCGTCGACTGGTCGGCGGGGGTCTTGCGCACGCGCCACAGCCACGGGCCGACGACGGCGACGAAGACGATCGAACTCACGGCCAGCGTCGTTCCCAGCGCCTGGTGCGACGACGGCGTGCCGACGCGGGCGGCGAGATCGCTTCCGGTGACCATGGCCCCCACCGCGCCGAGCGCCCCGACGATCGCGAACGCGAGGACGAGGCCCGCGTAGCGGGGCCGCCATGCCGGCCGCGCCGCGAGCGCGACGACGCCCAAGGCCACGAGCGGAAGCACCACGACAGGCAGGTGGACGAGCAGCGGATGGGCGGGCAGGCCGAGGAGCTGATCAAGCATGCAGGGACACTACGAACAGACCCTGTGCATTGGCTATGAATCTCGCCGACGGCGAAGTGGAGCGGGCGACGGGAATCGAACCCGCGTATCGAGCTTGGGAAGCTAGCGCTCTGCCATTGAGCTACGCCCGCGTGCGGACAACGTTAGCAGCTTCCGGAGCCCGTTCTCGACTCGGCGGACAGGCACCCAGGGACGGATGTCGTGAGTAGGCTTACGGGGTGAACAGCGTCGGGGCCTCGGTGGAGCGCGACGCCCGCGCCATCACCCGGCTCGCGATGTCGCACGACGCTTCCCACTTCCTGCTCACCCCCGCAGAGGTGGCGCGGCCCGCGAACGTCCACGAGGTGGCCGCGCTGATCGCCGACGCGGCAGCGCGACGACGACCGCTCACCTTCCGCGCGGGCGGCACCAGCCTCACGGGGCAGGCGGTCACCGACGGCACGCTCGTCGACGTCCGGCGGCACTTCCGACACATCGAGGTGCTCGACGACGGCCGTCGCGTCCGCGCGGGTGCCGGCGCCACCCTCGCCGACGTCAACGCGCGGCTGGCGTCCTACGGCCGACGGCTCGGACCGGACCCGTCGAGCGGCGTCGCCTGCACCGTCGGCGGCATCGTCGCCAACAACGCGGGCGGGATGCTCAGCGGGGTCACCCAGAACAGCTACCACACCGTCGACTCCCTCGTCTTCGCGCTGACAAGCGGCCGCGTCATCAACACAGCCGACCCGACCGCCGACATGACGCTGCGCCTCGAGGAGACCGAACTCGTCGGCGGTCTGCACATGCTGCGGAAGCGGCTGCGCACCAACCCGGACTCGATCCGCGACATCAACCGGCTCTTCGGCATGAAGAACACCATGGGCTACGGCCTCAACGCGCTGCTGGAGTTCCACCGCCCCGTCGACATCATCGCGCATCTACTGGTCGGCAGCGAGGGAACGCTCGCGTTCATCGCCGAGGCCACGTTCCGCACCGTCGCCGTCCCCGAGCGCCGCGCGGCCGCGCTGCTCCTCTTTCCGACCGCGCAGGCCGCGGCCGCGGCGTCGACCCGCCTACTCGACCTCGCGCCGGAGGCCCTCGAGCTGATGGACGTGGCCTGCCTGCGGGTTCTCCAACGCGACCCGGCCGCACCCGCTTTCCTCCGCGACGCCTACCTCACGGCCGAGGCCGCGCTCCTCGTCGAGCTGCACGACAGCGGCCCGGCGACGCTGCCGCAGCGCATCGCCGTCACCGAGGACCGGCTCGCCAACGTCGGCGCCATCGCGACTACCGGCTTCCTCACCGAGCCGACGACCCGCCGCGCCCTCGTCGAGCTCAGACGCGGCCTGTACGCGAGGGTCGCTGGGGAGCGCCCTTCGGGGACGACGACGCTCATGGAGGACATCTGCGTCCCGCTGGACCGCTTCGCCGCGACGCTCGCCGACCTCGACAAGCTGTTCGACAAGCACGGCTACGGCATCCCGAACGTGCCGCTGTTCGGGCACGCGAAGGACGGCAACATCCACTTCCTGCTCGGCGAGGACTTCAGCCAGCCGGCGGGCCTGCTGCGCTACCGCAAGTTCACCCGCGACCTCGCCCGCACCGTCCTCGGCCGCGGCGGCGTCCTCAAGGCCGAGCACGGCACCGGCCGCGCGATGGCCCCGTTCGTCCACCAGCAGTACGGCGACGAGCTGTACGAGGTGATGCTCGCCATCAAGCATCTTTTCGACCCCGCAGGCGTGCTCAACCCCGGGGTGCTCATCTCCGACGACCCCGACGAGCACCTCCGCAACCTCAAGCTGATGCCGCGGATCGAGCCCGAGTTCGACGGCTGCATCGAGTGCGGCTACTGCGAGGTCCACACCCCGCGCCTCTCCCTGACGCCGCGCCAGCAGATCGTGCTGCGGCGCGAGCTGGTCGCCCGGCAGGACGACGAGGAGCTTGTCGTCGCCGTCACCGAGGGCTACGCCGACTACGCGACCGGGTCGGCGACCCCCGGAGGCGCCTGCCCGCTCGGGATCGACACCGACGACGTCGCCCTGGCCCCGCCGCCGGGCCGCGCGGGGACCCTGCTGCGGACAACGCGGACGACGACCACCCGCGCGGTTGCCGCGGCCGCGCTCGCCGGGGCGGCCGCGTTCACGGCCGCGAGGTCGGCCGTGCGGCGCCTTCGCCGACGCGGTCAGGGCTCCCCCTGAGCCGCCCCGGAAACCGCCGTCGGGCCGGTGCGCCGCGTCGTCGTCCAGACCTAGACTCGGACCCATGGCTTCCGAATCGACCCGACTCGAGGCGCTTCGCTGCGCCGACCACGACCGCGAGCTCGTCGCCCAGGTGCTGAACAACGCCTACGCGGAGGGCAGGATCACGTTCGAGGAGCACGCCGACCGCATCGCCCGGGCCTACGACGCCCGCACCTTCGGCGACCTGAACGCACTCACCACCGACCTCGTGCCCCGCGCCCGCCCCGCGGCCCCGCCGGCTCCCGGGCCCGAGCCCGTCGTCGCCCGCGTCGCGACGGTTCCCGGCTACCTGCCGGCCGCCTCCGACTTCACCGGCGGGAACGCGCTCATGTCGAGCTTCAAGCCCGGCGCCGTCGGCGTCGTCGCGCCCGAGGTCACCCTCAACGCCTGGCTGGGCGACGTGAAGATCGACCTCGTCGGCGCCACGTTCGCCTCGCGCGTCACCACCGTCAACGTCGGCGGCCTGATGTGCGACCTGCGCATCCGCGTCCCCGAGGGCGTCGACGTCAACCTCTCGGGCGTGAACGCGATCATGAGCGACGCGAAGGTCGACGGCCTGAGGCCCCGGCCCGACGGCATGGTCCTCAACCTGCGAGGCACCGTCATCATGGGCGACGTGAAGGTCCTTGGCCCGGGTGTCGCCAACCAGCGAAAGTATGAGAAGTTTGTGAGGTGACCGACCCCGCTGGCCCCCTCTCCCTCGACGATCTCTTCGCCCCGCCAGGGGTGGAATGGCAGCGGCTGCACCCCAACTACCTTCGGATGAAGTTCGTGCTCATCCCCTTCACGTGGACCATTCTTTTCGGCATCGGCGTGACCGCGCTCGCGTTCCTCGGCCCGTCGTGGTCGCCGTGGGCGTGGGCCGGGGTGGGCGTGGTGTGGATCGCCTGGCGCATGATCCGCGCGCCGCGCGTGTTCCGACGGTGGGGCTACGCCGAGCGCGACGAGGACGTCTACCTCACCTATGGGCTCTGGACGCGGCAGCTGCAGTGCGTCCCGTACGGCCGCATGCAACTGGTCGAGGTGAACTCCGGCCCGGTCGACCGGATGTTCGGCCTTGCCAGCGTCGAGATGGTGACGTCGTCGACCAGCGGCACCATCACCATCCCTGGGCTGGCCGCCGACGAGGCCGCCGAGCTCCGCGACCGCCTGATCAGCCGCGGCGAGCGGCAGCAGGCCGGCATCTGATGGCCGGCGACCCCACCGGGCTCGACGTCGCCGCCGCGGAACCGGCCGCGGGGCCGACGGCGAAGGTCGTCGAGCGCCCGAGCCCGCTCACGGGCCTGGCGCGCGCGGCGATCGCGCTGGGTGCCGGGGCATTCTTCGTCGGGCGGGAACTCATCGAGGGAAACGGGCTCGGCGGAAGCATGCTGTGGATCGGGCTCGCCCTGCTCGGCGTCGCGCTGATCGCGGGCGTCAGCGGCGTCCTGACCTGGCGAACCACCACGTTCGTGGCCGACGACGACGAGTTCCGGATCGAGAAGCGGCTGATCTCGCGCACCTCGACCCGGGTGGACTACACGAAGGTCCAGTCCGTGGACCTCGCCCAGCCGGTCGCCGCGCGGCTCCTCGGCCTGGCCAAGGTGCACATCGACGTCGGCGGCGCGGGCGGCCAGGACCTGGTCTACCTCTCGCTGGCGCGCGCCGAGTCGCTGCGCGAGCACCTGACGGCCAAGGCGCGCGCGCACCGGCTGGCGCCCGCGCCGTCGGGCACGCCCGTGGCCGAGGGGGACGGCGAGGATGCGGGCCGCCCGCCGCTCCCAGGCGCCCCGATCCCCGCCGGTATCCCGTCCGACGGGCCCGAGGAGCTGATCGCCGCGGTCACGCCGCGCAACCTGATGCTCGGCGCATTCTTCTCGACCGAAACGATCTGGGCGCTGGCGGGCGCTGCCGCGCTGATCGGCATCTGGTTCTTCACCGACACCACGTGGACCGCGTTCGCCGCCCTGGTCGGCACCGTCGGCTGGGTGTGGCGCCGCACCGGAGCCAACTGGGGGTTCCGGATGACCCGGCAGTCCGGGGTGCTCCGGATCCGGCGCGGCGCGGCGAGCACCCTCGCGCAGAGCCTGCGCCCAGAGCGGATCCAGGGCGTCGAGATCAGCCAGGACATCCTGCATCGCGTGACCGGCCTCTACCGAATGAGCGTCACGGTGCTCGGCTACGGCAACCCGTTGGAGGACGAGGACAGCGCAACCAACGCCGTCCTCCTCCCCTATGGCACATGGGACGACGTGCTGAACGTGCTGGGCGCGATCTGGCCCGGCCTCGACCTCTCCGAGATCGTCCCGCACGGCCAGCCTCCCCAGGCGCGCTGGCTGACGCCGATCAGCTTCCACACCCACACCTGGGGCATCGGCGAGGAGGTGGTCGTCGCGCAGCACGGGCTGCTCACGCAGAAGCGGGCCATCGTCCCGCACCGCCGCATGCAGTCGGCGAGCCTCCGCCAGGGCCCCCTCGAGCGCAGGCTCGGCCTGGCCACCATCGCGATCCACACCACCGACGGCCCGGTCAACCTCGAGCTCTCCTACCTGGACGCGGCCGTGGCTCGCCGGGTCCTTGAGGAGCAGGTCGCCCGCGCCCGGGCCGCGCGCGCCGTCGCCCCGTGACCGCGCTCTCTCGCCTTCCGGGGGTTTGACGCACAACCGCCCGATCCGCGCCCGATCGGGCGCACAGACCCAGGTTGTGCGTCAAAGCTCCGGGTCAGCCGGATACACCCGTTTTCGAGGGCGACAACGACACGGAGGCGGGGGGCGCTACGCTTCGCTTTTATGAGCATTCTTCTCGGCATCGACGTTGGTGGCTCGGGCGTCAAGGGCGCGCCCGTTGACCTGGAGGCGGGCGAGTTCGCCAAGCCCCGACTGCGCATCCCGACACCCAAGGAGTCGACCCCGGCCAACGTCGCCGACGTCGTCGCCGAGATCATCGCGGAGTTCGCCGACGACATCGGCGACACCCCCGTCGGCCTGACCATCCCCGCGCCCGTCCTGCACGGCAGGGTGCCGTTCATCGCGAACCTGCACCAGGACTGGGCCGGCCTCCAGGCGGACGAGTTCTTCTCGGACCGCCTCGGCCGCCAGATCACGCTGGTCAACGACGCCGACGCCGCCGGCCT
>CAYVWO010000060.1:6371-10557 GCA_964455495.1 uncultured Tessaracoccus sp. | reverse complement strand
GGCAGGGGCGGGCGTCGAGTCGCCCGAGCTGCGGCGCCGGTGGACGGAGCTGAACGCCGCGCTGACCGAGGCCCAGGAGGCGTACTACGGGATAGACCAGCCCGTGCTCTCCGACGCCGAGTACGACGAACGGATGCGGGAGCTGGAGGCCCTCGAGGCCTCGTACCCGCCGTTGGTCACGCCCGACTCAGTCACCCAGCGCGTCGGCGCCGCCCGCGTCACCGACTTCGCGCCGGTGGCGCACCGCCGCCGCATGCTCAGCCTCGACAACGTGTTCAGCGAGGAGGAGCTCGACTCCTGGCTGGTGCGCACGCCGTCGGAGCGGTACCTGTGCGAGCTGAAGATCGACGGCCTCGCCGTCAACCTGCTCTACCTCGACGGCAGGCTGGCCGTCGCGTCGACCCGCGGCGACGGGCGCGTGGGCGAGGACATCACGCCGAACGTGCTGACGGTGAAGGGGGTGCCGCGCCGCCTTCCCGCGGGCGCGCCGTCGGTGCTGGAGGTGCGCGGCGAGGTGTTCTTCCCCGTCGCCGGGTTCGAGGAGTTGAACGAGTCCCTCGTCGCGGCGGGCAAGGCGCCGTTCGCGAACCCGCGCAACTCGGCGGCGGGATCGCTGCGGCAGAAGAACCCCGAGGTCACGGCGTCGCGGCCGCTGCGGATGCTGGTCCACGGCGTCGGCGAGGTCGAGGGTGTGACCTTCTCGTTCCAGTCCGAGGCTTACCAGCGCCTCGGGGAGTGGGGTCTCCCGGTGCCGGAGACGGCGCGCGTGGTCGGATCGGCGGCAGAGGTGGCCGAGTTCGTCGCCTACTACGGCGAGCACCGCCACGACCTCAGCCACGAGATCGACGGCATCGTGGTCAAGGTGGACAGCATCGCCGAGCAGGATCGGATGGGGTCGACGTCGCGCGCGCCGCGCTGGGCCATCGCCTACAAGTACCCGCCGGAGGAGGTCAACACCAAGCTCCTCGACATCCAGGTCAACGTCGGCAGGACGGGGCGCGTGACGCCGTTCGGGGTGATGCAGCCGGTGTTCGTGAGCGGCTCGACCGTCGAGATGGCCACGCTGCACAACGCGTTCGAGGTGGAGCGCAAGGGCGTGCTGATCGGCGACACCGTCGTCCTGCGCAAGGCCGGGGACGTGATCCCGGAGATCGTCGCCCCCGTCGTCGCGCTGCGCGACGGCACCGAGCGCGCGTTCGTCATGCCCACGCACTGCCCCTCCTGCGGCACTGAACTCCGGCCGGAGAAGGAGGGTGACAAGGACATCCGCTGTCCGAACTCCCGGTCCTGCCCCAGCCAGCTGCGGGAAAGGCTCTTCGGGCTGGCCTCCCGCGGCGCCCTCGACATCGAGGCCCTCGGCTGGGAGGGCGCGGGCGCGCTGCTCGACTCCGGCATCCTCGCCGACGAGGGCGGCCTCTTCGCGCTGACCGCCGACGACCTGCTCCGCACCGAGCTCTACACCCGTGCCGCGAAGCCGGCGGAGCTGGCCGACGGCACCGGCGTCCGCGACGGCCGCGTGCTGTCGACAGTCGGCCTGAAACTGCTCGCCAACCTGGAGACGGTCAAGGAGCAGCCGCTGTGGCGGGTGCTCGTCGCGCTGTCCATCCGCCACGTCGGCCCGTCGGCCGCGCGCTCACTCGCGGCGCGGTTCGGCTCGATGGACGCCATCCGCGCCGCCACCGTCGAGGAACTCGCGTTCGCCGACGGTGTCGGCGGCGTGATCGCGGAGTCGGTGAGGGCGTGGTTCGACGTCGACTGGCACCGCGACATCGTCGAGTCCTGGGCCGCCGCGGGCGTGCGCATGGCTGACGACGTCGACGAGTCGACGCCCCGGACGCTGGAGGGGCTGACGGTGGTGGTCACCGGGTCGCTGGAGGGGTTCACCCGCGACGGCGCGAAGGAGGCCATCATCTCGCGCGGCGGCAAGGCCGCGGGGTCGGTGAGCAAGAACACCGACTACGTCGTCGTCGGCGCCAACGCGGGGTCGAAGGCGGCGAAGGCCGAGCAGCTCGGGCTCCCGGTGCTCGACGAGGCGGGCTTCGCGCGCCTCCTCGCCGAGGGGCCAACGGCCAGCTGAGAGGATTCGCCGCCATCGGGCCCCAGCCCCAGAGGAAGATCAGCGGGACCGCTGATCGCCAACGCGTCGTCCTTCCTGGCCGGCCTCGCGGTCGCCTGGGGCCTCGCGCTCCTCGCGTAGTCGTCGGGGAAGGAGCTTCGCGCGCAGGGCGCGGTCACGGTTGACAAGGCCCGACACGCCGTCGCGCCCGAAGTCCCTCTGCTGTTCCTCCGCCATGGCGCCAGCCTAGACCGCTGCCCTTCCGGCGGGGTCGCTAGGGTGGTGCTCATGCCCGAGGGTCACGTCATCCACCGCCTCGCCGACGAGTTCACCGCCACGTTCGGCGGGAGGCCCGTCTCCGTGTCGTCGCCCCAGGGGAGGTTCGACGTCGGGGACCTCGACGGCGCGGTGTTGGAGCGCGGCGACGCCGTCGGCAAGCATCTGTTCCTCGACTTCGCCACGGGGGAGACCGTGCACATTCACCTCGGGTTGATCGGGAAGCTCCGGTTCGAGCCGTTCGGGCCGCCGGTCGGGCAGGTGCGGCTGCGCGTCACCGACGGCGTCACGGCCGCCGACCTGCGCGGGCCGCAGTGGTGCCGCATCATCACGCCGGCGGAGCGCGACGCCGTCGTGGCGGCCAGCGGCCCGGACCCGCTGCGCGCCGACATAGATCCGGGCGTCGGGTACGAGCGCCTGCGCAGGAGCGGAAAGTCGGTCGCCGCGCTGCTGATGGACCAGCGGATCGCGGCGGGCATCGGCAACATCTTCCGCGCCGAGGTCCTCTTCCGGCACCGCCTCGACCCGACCATCCCCGGCCGTGAGCTCTCTAGGAGGTCCTGGGACATCCTGTGGGAGGACCTCGTGGGCCTGATGGAGACCGCCGTCGATCGCGGCCGCATCGACACCGTCGTCGACGACCACTCGCCCGAGGTCCAGGGCCGACCGCCGCGCGTGGACCCTCACGGCGGCGAGGTCTACGTCTATCGTCGCACCGGCCAGCCGTGCCTGGTCTGCGGCACCGAGATCCGCACCACCATGTTGGAGGGCCGGACCATGTACTGGTGCCCCCGCTGCCAGCGACGCAAGACTGCTGCTCCTTGAGCCGCGCTGAAGGAGCGCAGCGACGCCGACGAAGGTCGAGAGCAGTCGAGCTTGCTCGACTGCCGAGGCCAAGGAAGGCGTTGCAGCACGAAGTGCGATCACGTGACGCGCGTCGAGAGGCCCCGAGCTGTCCTGAGGACCGAAACCACGAACGGAGAGATATGACCTACCGGCTGGCGATGCTGGACGTCGACGGCACCCTGCAGCATGCAGGGACCTGGAACCCGGGGGCGGAGGAGCTGCTCGACCTCCTCCGTTCCCGCGGCATCACCGTTGCGCTGTGCTCGGGGCGCACGTCGGCGTCGATGACCTGGCTGGGCGACCGCGTTCCGCACGCCGCGTTCGTCGCGGCCAACAGCGGGTCGACGGTGTGGGAGCGCGTCGGCGATGAGTGGAGGGTGCTGCGGCATCGGTCGCTCGGTGTAGAGCAGGTGAGCGAGATCATCGCGACGGCGGAGGCGGCGGGCATCGAGGTCTGGGCCCATACTGAGCGGGACTGGCTCGTCCGGGACCGCACGCCGCGTGTGGCGCGCGACGAGTCCTTCGTCGGAGACACCGCTTTGGTCGCGGACGCGGCCGACCGCGGCGACGTCGGCAAGCTGCTGCTGCTCAGCAGCGCGCCGTCCCACGAGCCGGTCGCCCGGGGTCTTGCGGCGCTCCCGGGCGTCGCCGCCGTGTCGTCGAGCGAGATCTTCATGGACCTGGTCCCGGAGGCATCGGCCGCTGGCAAGGGCGGGGACGTGCTGATCGACAGGCTCGGCATCGGCTGGGACGAGGTGATTGCCGTCGGCGACGGAGAGAACGACCTCGGGATGATCTCCCAGGCTGGCCTCGGCATTGCCATCTCCCCGATCGCCGTCGACGACCTGGCTCCCGCACGCCCGGGCCAAGTCCGGCGCGGCGCCGCTGACACGGCGGAAGCGCTGGCGGTCCTTCGCGAGGTCTTCGGAGGTGGGTAGCGTCGCGATCGGCGCGCTCCACGCAGTGCCACCGGACAGCGTTGCCGACGGGGGCGAGGTCCGTCAGCCA
>CAYVWO010000060.1:0-6361 GCA_964455495.1 uncultured Tessaracoccus sp. | reverse complement strand
TGGAACCTGGTCTGGCGCGGGACGCGGCCGATCGGGATCATCGACTGGGACTACGCCTGGCCCGGCCGCCCGATCCACGACGTCGCCTACGCGCTGGAGTACGTGGCGCCGTTCCGCGACGACGAGCTGTGCCGACGGTGGCTGGCCTACCCCGACGCGCCGGACCGCCGACGCCGGCTGGAGTTGTTCGCCGAGGCCTACGGGCTGGAGTCGTCGTCGGGCCTGGTGGACGAGGTCCTCGCCCAGCAGCAGGCGGTCTGGGAGCGGGCGCGCCGGCTCGCCGCTCGGGGCGCGCAGCCCCAAGCCGAGTGGCAGCAGACCGGCTTCCTCGACACGACCGCCGACCGGATCCGCTGGACCCGCGACAACCGCGCGCTCTTCGATGGAGGCCTGGAGCGTGCACAGATCGCTCTATGCGCTGACGTAAGAGGTTCCGCAGGTAGGTACCACCTACCTGCGGGACCTCTAGGTCGATATCGGGCCCTCCCTCCGCTATACAGAGATCTATGCACGACGATCCCCATCTGTGGTTGGAAGACATCGACGACCCGAGCGCGCTCGACTGGGTGCGCGCCCGAAACGCGGTGACGGAGGCCGAGCTTGCCGGCACCGCGGAGTTCGCCCGCCTGGAGGACGAGCTCGCCGCCATCTACGACTCCGCGGAGAAGATCCCGTTCGTCGCCAAGCGCGGCGACTGGTACTACAACCTTTGGCGCGACGCCGACCACCCGCGCGGGCTGTGGCGCCGGACGACGCTCGACGAGTACCGCAAGGCCGAGCCCGCATGGGAGACCGTCCTCGACCTCGACGAGCTCAACCGCGCCGAGGGTGAGAACTGGGTGTGGCACGGCGTCGAGTTCCTGCGGCCCGAGAGCCCGCGGTGCCTGATCGCCCTGTCGCGGGGCGGCTCGGATGCCGACGTCACCCGCGAGTTCGACGTCGACGCGCGAGCCTTCGTCGACGGCGGCTTCGAGCGGCCCGAGGCCAAGGGGCACCTCACGTGGATCGACGAGGACACCGTCTACCTGGTCACGGACCTCGGCCCCGGCAGCGTCAACCGCGCGGGCTACGCGAGGACCGCGCGCAGGTGGCGCCGCGGCGCGCCCATGGCCGAGGCGGAGGTGGTGTTCGAGGGCCTGGAAGACAACGCCGGCTACGGCATCTACCCGCACCGCGACCGCACGCCCGGGTTCGAGCGCGACCTCCTCATCCACTACCTCGACAGCCGCGACACGGCCCTTTACGTGTTGGACGTCTGCGGCTGTTTCGTCGAACTCGAGGCGCCGACCTCGGCCATCAAGCGGGTGCATCGGGAATGGCTGTTCCTGGAACTGCGCGAGCCTTGGGAAGTGGACGGCGTCACGCATCCGGCGGGCTGTCTGCTGGCCGCCCGGCTCAGTGACTTCTTCGACGGCGTCGTGGAGCTCACCGTACTGTTCACACCGACCGAGTCGGCGGCGCTCTCCGACGTGACGCTCACCCTGAGTCATGTCGTGCTCACCATCCTCGACGACGTGAAGAGCGCCATCGTCGTCCTCACCCCGGGCGACGGCGGCTGGGAGCGCCGCCCGCTGGCCGGCGTTCCCTCGCTGGGCACGGTGGAGGTCGGCGCCGTCGATGACGAGACCTCCGATGCGCTGTGGGTGATCGCCACCGACTTCCTGACTCCGAGCACGCTGCTGCTCGCCGACGCCTCCGCGGGCGCCGCGCCGCCGGAAGCCCTGAAGGCGGAGCCCGCGTTCTTCGACGCCGACACCCACGTCGCCGAGCAGCGCTTCGCGACCTCCGACGACGGCACCCGCGTGCCCTACTTCCTGGTCCGGCCGCGCGGCCAGGAGCGCGACGGCGACAACCCCACGCTCCTCTACGGCTACGGGGGCTTCGAGATCTCGCTCACGCCGGCCTACGCGCCCGGCGTCGGAAAGGGCTGGCTGGAGCGCGGCGGGACGTACGCCGTCGCGAACATCCGCGGCGGGGGAGAGTACGGCCCGCGCTGGCATCAGGCCGCGCTCCGGGAGAACAGGCACCGCGCCTACGAGGACTTCTCTGCCGTCGCCCGCGACCTGATCGCCCGCGGTGTCACCTCGCCGTCGCGCCTCGGCGTGCGCGGCGGAAGCAACGGAGGACTGCTCACCGGCAACATGCTCACGCGGTACCCGGAGCTGTTCGGCGCCGTCGTCATCCAGGTTCCGCTGCTCGACATGCGGCGCTACAGCCACCTGCTGGCCGGCGCGTCGTGGATGGACGAGTACGGCGACCCCGACACCGACGACTGGGACTTCATCCAGACCTTCTCGCCCTACCACCTGTTCGACCCGGCGCGGGAGTACCCGCCGACGCTGCTGCTCACCTCGACCCGCGACGACCGGGTGCACCCCGGCCACGCGCGCAAGATGATGGCGAAGCTCGCCGACGCCGGCAGCCCGGCCTGGTACTACGAGAACATCGAGGGCGGCCACGGCGGCGCCGCCGACAACCGCCAGCGCGCCCACATGGACGCCCTGTACCTCGAGTTCCTCTGGCGTCACCTCGCCTCTTGACTACGTTTCGGTAGTCGAATACCCTGACTACGTTCTCGTAGTCAGGGGGAGTCGTGTATTCGGGAAAGGTGACGGGGCCGGAGTCGCTCGGTCGGATCCTGCAGCAGTCACGGCTGCTCAGCGGGTTGACTCAGCGCGAGTTGGCGGACCGCCTGGGCATTTCGCAGCGCTACGTGTGGGAGATCGAGGCTGGCAAGCCGTCGGTTTTCACCGAGCGTCTGTTCGCGTTCATGCGGCAAACGGGGATGACGCTCACCGCGACGATCGCGATGCCGGAGGAGGGCGACGATGGGTGACCTGCTCGTCGAGCTGTACGACACCGTCGTCGGGCGTCTCTCCGGAGGCCGGCGCGACTTCGACTTCGTGGCCGAACCCGCGGCCGTGCGGCGGTTCGGGCTAGACAGCGTTGTCCTCTCCGTCGCGGTTCCATTGGCTCCTGTCGCCATCAGGTCGCGACGTGCGCACCGCCAGACCTTCTTCCTCAACCTCCTTCCCGAGGGGCAGGCGCTCGCCCGGCTCGCTGACCGGGCCGGGGTGGAGGCGGACGACGCCGTCGGGTTCCTTCGACACTACGGTCGCGACGTCGCGGGCGCACTGCAGGTCTGGGACCCCGAGGTTCCTGGTGAGCCGCGTACGCCACGCCGTGTCTCGCTCGACGACGCGGGAGTTGCTGCGCTTCTGCGCGACGCCCAGGGGAGTCCGCTCGGCAATCGGCCGGTTGGCGGCAAGACCTCGCTTGCGGGCGTTCAGGAGAAGATCGTCCTCGCGTGGGACGACGGGTGGGGCCAGGTCCTCGACGGGTATCCGTCCACCCACATCCTGAAACCGCGCTGCCCACAGCAGAACGACGGCGTGGCTTCGGCGGCCGCGACTACCGTGTCTGCATGGGAGAGTTGCGAGCCTTCAAGAGACCCGACGTGGAGCCGCTGTGGCGTGAGGCGGTCGGCGAGACGCTCCGCCGCCGTCGGTCCGACGCCGGCCTACGCCTCGCGGACGTGGCCAAGCGCGCGGGCGTGTCGCCGCAGTATCTGTCGGAGGTTGAGCGCGGCTGCAAGGACGCGTCGTCGGAGGTTCTCGCCGCGGTCGCGGGCGCCCTCGATCTCACGGTGCTCCAACTCGCGACGATGACGGTGGCCTCGGCCAGCACCCCGGCCACGGCCCGGGGCGGCGCCGAGGCCATGTGCCTGGCAGCCTGAGGAGGCACGGATCCCGCTTCTCAGTGGGAGGTATGCAACCAGATCTGGTTCCATGCCTCTCTCTTAAGGCCACCTACAGCGTGAGGAGCACCTTGGTCCAGTGCTGTTACGCGTCGATGCCGCGTGACGTGATGGGGAAGGATGGCGTGGAGGCAGGGGCGCTGCTGGCGGCCCACGAGGCGAGCAGCTGCATCCGCTCCGCCGCCGGCGTCCCCGGCTCTGCGACGTAGATGGTCAGTGTCAGTCCGGTCTCGGCTTCCAGGTTCATGCCCTCGTAGGCCAGGGTCATCTCGCCGACGACCGGGTGGTTGAAGGTCTTGAATCCGGTGCCGTGGTGGCGCACGTCCTGGGTGGCCCAGAGGCGGCGGAACTCGTCGCTGCGGGTGCTGAGTTCGCCGATGAGGTCGTGCAGCTCCTTGTTGTGGGGATCGCGCCCGGCCTCGGTCCGGAGGATCGCGGCGGTGACCTCGGCGAAGTGTCCCCAGTCCGGATGGAACTGGTAGGCACGGTCGTCCAGGAAGATGAAGCGGGCGAGGTTGGGCGACTGGCCCGGCATGTCGAACACGTCGGCGTAGAACGCGCGGGCGAGCGCGTTTGTGGCCAGGAGATCCATCCGGCCATTGCGGACGAACGCTGGGCCCGCGGTGACGCCGTCGAGGATCCATTGCAGGCTCGGATGCGGCGTCCAGCACTTCGGGCCGCGTCGCTTGGGCGGGCGGGCGACGGGGCTGGCGGCGTGTGCCAGGTCGAAGAGATAGGCGCGCTCGGCGTCGTCGAACAGCAGCGCTCTGGCCAGCGCGTCGAGCACCTCGGGGGAGGCGCCGCTGATCGCGCCCCGTTCGAGGCGGGTGTAGTACTCGACGCTGACGCCGGCGAGGGCGGCCACCTCGCTGCGACGCAGGCCCTTGACGCGGCGATTCGAGCTGGCGGGGAGTCCCACCTGTGCGGGCAGGATCTTCGCCCGCCGGGTGGCCAGGAACTCCCGGACCTTCGCGCGATTGTCCATGACTCGATCGTAGGTCGGGAGCGATCCACAGAGGGAGACCCTGCTGGTACCCCTTATCTCCGGACCTGACCGCGGTCTCGCATGGTCCGATGTGGAAGCCCCCTCAGAGGCTGCGAGGCGCCCTGCCGAGGGGGTCACTCAGAGGGACTCCCCGCGGCGGGCCGCGCCGCCTAGCCTTGGTGCTCGCCCGGGGCTTTTCCCGCTCTGAGGCGGGGAAGAGCGCACGAAAAGCCTGAGGTGAAACCACTAATGAGTGTCGGAGAAGAAGTCACGAAAGCGAACTGGAGTGGCGTCTTGGCGATGTCGCTGTGCGTGTTCGCGCTGGTCGCCTCGGAGTTCATGCCGGTCAGCCTGCTGACCCCGATCGCCGCTGACCTGGCGATCACCGAAGGCATGGCCGGTCAAGGCATCGCCATCTCCGGCGTGTTCGCCGTCGCGACGAGCCTGTCCATCACGGCCATCGCCGGGTCGATGAACCGCAAGACGCTGCTGCTCGCCCTGACCGTGTTGATGGCGCTCTCGGGCGCTGTCGTCGGCGCCGCGTCGAGCTTCCTCGTCTACATGGTGGGCCGGGCGCTCATCGGCGTGGTGGTCGGCGGCTTCTGGTCGATGTCCGCGGCCACGGCCATGCGGCTCGTGCCCCCGGCTCTGGTGCCTCGCGCGTTGGCGATCTTCAACGGCGGCAACGCGCTCGCCGTCGTGCTCGCCGCGCCGATCGGGGCCTATCTGGGGTCGGTCGTCGGGTGGCGCGGTGCCTTCTACGCGCTGGTGCCGGTCGCCGCGATCGCGCTGGTCTGGCAGTGGATCAGCCTCCCTTCCATGAGGGCCGGCGAGCGGACACCGGGCTCGGCCAACGTGTTCGTGGCGCTGAAGAGCGCGCCCATCGCGATCGGGATGGGCGCGTGCGGGCTGTTCTTCATGGGTCAGTTCATGCTGTACACCTACGTCCGCCCGTTCCTCGAGACGGTGACCAAGGTGGACGTCGCGACGCTGTCGATGGTGCTGCTCGTCATCGGCGCCGCCGGCCTGGTCGGCACCGCCGTCATCGGCCGGTTCCTCACCCGCAGCCTCTTCGGCACGCTCGCGGGGGTTCCGGTCATGCTGGCGGTCATCGCGCTGGCGCTGATCCCACTCGGTGCCTCGATCGTGCCGGTCGTCGTCCTCTTCGCGCTGTGGGGGCTGCTCTCGACGGCGAACCCCGTCGGCTGGTGGAGCTGGGTTGCCCAGGCCATGCCGGACAAGGCCGAGGCCGGTGGTGGCCTGATGGTCGCCGTGATTCAGACCTCCATCGCGCTGGGCGCGACGTTCGGCGGGTTCCTCTTCGACGGCGCGGGCCACGTGACGCTGTTCACCGTGAGCGCCGCCGTCCTGGTGGCCGGCGGGCTGCTCGCGTACGTGACCTCTCGCGCCTCCGCGAAGGCCACCGTCGCCGCCTGATCAGTGGGATCGCGGCACTTGACACCGGCATCACAACACCAACCAACGTTGGTGCGCAGCACCATCCTTCGGCTTCGCGCTTGGGTTGTATCTCACATGTAGATACAACCCAAGCGGTAGCCGACGTTTCTGAGGCCTAGTTCGGGACCGTCCGATCGCGGGTGACCAGCGCTACGGCGGGC